>NZ_JACJOD010000025.1 GCF_014695385.1 Trichocoleus sp. FACHB-46
GAGGAGGTCACCAAGGAACCGTGCATCGCGGAGAACAAGCTACCCCCGAATACACCTGCCACACCGAGTTGGTGGAAGGGGTGCATCAAGATGTTGTGCTCAGCTTGGAACACCAACATGAAGTTGAAGGTACCGGAGATTCCGAGGGGCATGCCGTCGGAGAAGGAACCTTGGCCGATGGGGTAGATGAGGAACACTGCGGTTGCGGCTGCGACAGGCGCAGAGTAAGCGACGCAGATCCAAGGACGCATGCCGAGGCGGTAGGAAAGTTCCCACTCACGACCCATGTAGCAGAAGACGCCAATGAGGAAGTGGAAAATCACCAACTGGTAAGGGCCACCGTTGTAGAGCCACTCATCGAGGGAAGCCGCTTCCCAGATGGGGTAGAAGTGGAGGCCGATCGCGTTGGAGGAGGGGACGACAGCACCAGAGATGATGTTGTTGCCGTAGATGAGGGAGCCAGCGACGGGCTCACGGATGCCATCGATATCAACGGGAGGAGCCGCGATGAAGGCGATGATGAAGCAGATGGTGGCGGAGAGCAGGGTGGGGATCATCAGGACGCCGAACCAGCCTACATAAAGGCGGTTGTCGGTGCTGGTGACCCAGTTACAGAACTGCTCCCACAGGTTGGCGCTTTCGCGTCTCTGTAGAGTGGTAGTCATGTCTGGATGAGTGCTTAATGAACTACAAAATGATGCGTGGATGTTTACTCCACTTAAGTCTTAGGTTAGACGATCTATTTAATTTTGTAAAGCAGTTTATGAGTATTAATTGCTGGATATTTAACTTTTATTTACAAATACCTCCGTTTGATTGGCACCTCTTGTTTTAGCGATCGCTGGGGAAAAGATCCAGCTTTAAGTTGGCAACTGCTTGCTTCAGGTCTAAAGCTAAGTACCGATCAACTGGTTGATAAGTCCAGTACAGAAGGCTTTGAGGTGCTTGACAAGTCTTATGAAATCCGATCGCTGGCTGTAACTCTTCGTAAATAGGATGAATCGCAAGTGCGTAAATGTCGCATAAGTTGGGGAAGTCTTCCTGCATGGCCACTAAGGTCTGTCGGCCATCTTCCAAGAATTGATACATCTGTTGCCGCTGCATGTAAGGCGGATCAATCATCCAAGAGCGGACAAAAATAGAGGTGCAGTCTGGATCTCCTGGAGTAGCAATCTTAAATGGGTCAACTTCAGTGCTGGTCGTGAGGTAAAGGCTCTTAGTGGGTGGCAAGAAAAAATTAACTTCAGATTCACTCGCGACGGGAAATAGGATGTTAATCCCAACGGCAGTCAAGTTGTCACATCGGCGCAGCACCCGCATCCCCTTAGGATATTGTTGAGCCCAACACCGCAAAATTTTGGCAATTTTCTGAGGTGCGATCGCGGAAGGGTCTTTGTCCATCCACGAGTAGTTACGCGCCAATAAGTTGGCAATAGGAATCGTATCGGTTCTGGGGTTAAAGGCGTCTGGTAAAACCTCGGGCAAGCTTGGGTCTTTTGGTGGTGGAGGTGATGGTAAGGGCCGAATGCCAATGCAGATGGTGTGACCATCAAACTTTTTTTCTATCAGACCTAAAGCTGCTAGGCGATCGATCATCATGCCAGCCGCGCGATCGCTCCCTCGTTCTGTTTTGCTGTAAAACAGTTCAGCTGCCTCACGGTGAGTGCAAGGTACTAGCCCTTCTAAACTCCCTAAGGCAGTTAAGGAAGCTTTAGGCATCTGCCCCAACTGAAATTGTTGTTTGAGAAATAGATAAGCCCATAACTGCACCAAGCACTCAGCCCGTCGCTTTGTTAACCCAACTCGACCGATTCCCATCCATTGGGAAACATAATGTTGCTGCTGTTGTACCGGAAACCATTGGTCTAATAATTCAGGTTTTAGGGAGGAAACAGTTTTGTCTACACTGCGTCCCTCAGCAATCAGTTTAGAGCGGCTATCAAAGTTAATCATTCAGCAATACCTGAGTCGGCAGAGTTTTAAAGGATTCAGCGCTTGCAGGATAGGGCTTAAACAAAAGAGCACCCTAACGAGTGAGTCTTGAAAAGGCAATTCAGTTGAAAATCTAGACTACAGGAAAGCCAAAAAAGGTTTAGTAGTTACTTCCTGCGCTTAGGGGATAACAGCTCAAGGTTGCCCTAGGCGCTGTTATAGCTGAGGTAAGCCGCTGACAAATCTAGTGCGGCTCCAATTTTTTTGCTTAATTGACACTATTATTCCGCAATTTCTCTATCGAGAAAGGAATTGTAACGGAAAACTTCACCTCACTTCACCCTGGTTCACCTCACTTCAGCGTGGTTAGTTGCACTTCAGGATTCTGGTGCTGCCTACTAGCTGCTCATTGCATGTTCATTCTTAGAGCACGCAGAATAGCGGCATGATTTGAGGCACACTTCCATGACAGCCCGTCTACTTTCTAATCCCGTAGAGGCTCAATTCCTCAAGACTGCATCGCTCAATCATTACTTCCTCAACAGCCAAATCTTCACCAGACGCACCTTCAAATCCCCTATGGAGCGAAGAGATGAAGTGCCTACAGCTAGCACATCGGTTTTGGAGATGCTCTGGAGTACTCTGTTGGAGGCTTTGCCTCAAGGAGTAGTGGTGCTCTCTCGTAATATGCAGCCACTTTATCTAAACGAGAGAGCTAATCATCTGTGCCAACTTCTAGCTTCAGGCGATCGCCAACCTGCTAGCCCACCGTTAGTGATCTCAGAAATTGGCCACCGCTTGTTAAAAAATGCTAGTTCTACCAAGCAACCTCTCGTTGTCGAACGCCAAACTCCTCAGGGGCATCTGATTCGCATCCGAGCTAGCTGGCTACAAGTGAACCCGACTGATGGCGTTGCCAGTTCAGCTAACGATTCTCAGTACATTTTGGTGATTTTAGAGAACTGCACTGAGGTACTGCGAGAAGAATTACAGATTGAGCAAAAAAGATACGACCTGACTGAACGCGAAACCGAAATTTGGATGCTGCTGCGGCAGGAATACAGCTATCAAGAAATTGCTAAAACATTACGCATCAGCTTGAACACGGTCAAAACTCACGTCAAAAACGTTTATGCCAAAAAACGGAGCTGCCAAGGGCGAGAACAGGTTGTAGTGTTTTAAGCAATGATTTATAAGACTAAGCGAGTAAGACTCAGCAAGGGCAGCTAGACTTCTAAGTTGCTTGTCCTTGCTGCTGAATCTATGCCTCTACCCACAACAGCCACCGTTACTTATAGTCCTGCTTACACTTTAGTACCCACTTATGAGTGCTTTAATCGTTGCGCCTACTGCAATTTTCGAGTTGATCCAGGAGAGGATGTTTGGTTGTCTTTGAGCGAAGCTGAAACTCAATTGCGGCGAGTTCGCTCTCAAGGTGCCATTGAAATTTTGCTGCTCAGTGGTGAAGTGCATCCGCGCAGTTTGCAGCGAGTTGACTGGCTGCAACGAATTTCTGATTTAGCGGAATTGGCTTTATCTCTGGGACTACTGCCTCATACTAATGTTGGGCCTCTAACTTTTGAGGAGATGTCGCAGCTAAAGGCTGTAAATGTTTCTATGGGGTTGATGCTAGAGCAAGTTACCCCAAAGTTATTAGAAACCGTACATCGCCATGCTCCTAGTAAAGTTCCTCAACTGCGACTGCAACAGTTGGCTTGGGCAGGGGAACTGCAAATCCCTTTCACAACAGGATTATTATTAGGCATTGGTGAAACTCCAGGCGATCGCTGGGCAACCCTAGAAGCGATCGCACAGCTACAGGAGCGCTGGGGACATATTCAAGAAGTAATTTTGCAACCTCATAGCCCAGGCCAAAGCCAAGTTTGGCAGGGAGCTACCTTCGCCGCAGAAGAACTGGTCGAGGTAATTGCGACAGCTCGGCAGATTTTACCTGACGGCATTACTTTACAAATCCCTCCTAATCTAGTGCAGCAACCAGACTTACTATTGGCTTGCTTAGCAGCAGGAGCGAGAGATTTAGGTGGAATTGGGCCGCGAGATGAAGTGAACCCCGACTATTCCCATCCAGAATTGGAAACTTTAACTGCGATCTTGGCCCGAGAGGGCTGGCAGCTAGTACCTCGCTTGCCGGTTTATCCTAAGTATGATCATTGGCTACCAAAGCGATTGCAAACACTAGTGCAGCAGTGGCGTTCTACCTTACAAACCCAAGTTGGCGATGTCCACTCAAATTAAAGCGGCTGCTCAGATCTAATCTCTGAACAGCCTACTTGCATTGGTATTTATCTAGTAGGTTTGGCGATCGCCGTCCCTAACTTGCTGCAATTATTTAGGAGTATCCTTCAAGACATCCTTCAATGCAGTGCGAGCCGCTAGATGATTTCGCGTAGAAGTGAGGATTTCTGCTTCCCGTTCTAACCTAGCTACCGTATCTTGCATTTCTAAAAGAGCTTGCTGCTCACTCGCAACTCCGTATAGATTACTGGCTACCCAGTGGGAAAGCTCTAGCGGTAGATCAGGAATACTTTCCGGTAGTTCGATAACCTGACCTGTCAGCTTGGCTGAAAGATGAACCACGTCGCGAAGCAATTGCTCAACTTCAGTCGCTAAAGGTTGTAAGTTTTGTTCGGTAGGCTGGTCTTCTATCCACTCTACAAGCCCTACCCGATAAGGCTTTTCTCGGACATATTCCAACACTCGAAACCGTTGTTGTCCCAATGTCCATATCTTCATACGGTCATCAGGCAAGCGTTGAAATTGAAGAATTTCAGCACAGCATCCTACCAGAGCAGGTTTTCCTTCAACCGGGTCCCACATCAACACTCCGAAGCGGCGATCGCCCTCCAGAATCGTGTTCATCATGATGCGGTAACGGAATTCAAAAATGTGCAGAGGGAGAGGCCGACCGGGAAACAGAACTACTTCTGGCAGGGGAAATAGAGGAAGTTCTCGAACCGCAATTGATGAGGAGGATGCCATTGTCTAAAGATTAAGAGACAGTGCTTCTGTCTCTACTCTATCCCATATAAGGGAGTCATCAGGGCACCACCAAAAGTTTTCCGTAGAAACCTATTATTTGAACTTACTTAAATTGCTCAGAACGCAAAGGCAAATTAATAAGAATAAGAAGCCCCTCAAAGCTCATGCCTCACGCTTTAAGGGGATAAAACCAACACTAATTTGATCTGGCCCAATGTTTTGAGGCGTAGGCTAGCAAGGTCAAGACCAAGTTTTTCCAACCTCTATAGAACTTCCCTAGCGTTACTAGAGCTTGACTTCAATATCAACACCAGCTGGTAGATCTAGCTTCATCAAAGCATCGATAGTTTTTGAAGAAGGCTGGTGAATGTCAATGATGCGGTGATGTGTCCGAGTCTCAAAGTGCTCTCGGGAGTCTTTGTCTACGTGAGGCGATCGCAGGAGGCAATAAATTCTCCGCTTAGTTGGTAAAGGAATCGGTCCAACTGCTGTAGCGTTTGTGCGATTTGCAGTATCAACAATCTTTTCGCAAGAAGTGTCCAAGAGGCGACGGTCAAAAGCTTTGAGGCGGATACGGATTTTTTGCTGCTGAATAGTTGCCATTTTAGATTTATTCGAATTGTCGAGGTTCTACGGTCTGAAAAATAGTCTGTATAGCAGAGTGCTATGCCAAAAAAGCGGGAGCAGAAAAGCACAATACCGAAATGGCACTTCTTTTCTGCTCCTAGATCATCAATAACAGAGAGTTACTTGAGGATCTTAGAAACGACACCCGCACCGATAGTACGACCACCTTCACGAATAGCAAAGCGCATACCTTGCTCAATCGCGATCGGGTTGATCAGTTCTACAGTCATCTTGATGCGATCGCCAGGCATGATCATTTCAGCTTCACTACCGTCATCGGAAGTAAAGGTGGTGATGGTGCCAGTTACATCAGTGGTACGAACATAGAACTGAGGACGGTAGCCAGGGAAGAAAGGAGTGTGACGACCACCTTCTTCTTTCTTCAAAACATACACTTCAGACTCAAACTGAGTGTGAGGAGTGATGGACTTGGGCTGAGCAATTACCATGCCCCGCTCAATATCAGCTTTCTGAATACCACGCAGTAGTAGACCCGCGTTGTCTCCTGCCATCCCTTCTTCAAGGCTCTTCTTGAACATCTCGATACCCGTTACAGTGGTGCTGCGAGTGTCCTTGATGCCCACCAATTCAACGGTGTCACCAACCTTGATTTTTCCGCGTTCAATCCGGCCAGTTGCGACTGTACCACGACCTGTAATGGAGAATACGTCCTCTACCGCCATCAGGAAGGGCTTATCAACTTCACGCTCAGGAGTTGGGATGTAAGCATCAACTTCATCCATGAGTTGGTGAATTTTATCAACCCACTGGTTTTCACCTCGTTGCGTTTTAGGATTAGCAGTCATGGTTTCTACTGCTTGCAGCGCTGAACCAGCAACGATAGGAATATCATCGCCAGGGAAGTCGTAGGAGCTGAGGAGTTCACGAACTTCGAGTTCTACCAACTCAAGCAGTTCTGCATCATCCACCATGTCTTCTTTGTTTAAGAAGACAACCATTGCTGGAACACCTACCTGCTTCGCGAGCAGAATATGCTCACGAGTTTGAGGCATAGGGCCATCAGCCGCAGACACCACTAGGATGGCACCGTCCATCTGAGCAGCGCCAGTGATCATGTTTTTGACATAGTCAGCGTGGCCAGGACAGTCTACGTGAGCATAGTGACGGTTGGCAGTCTCATACTCAACGTGAGCTGTGTTAATCGTAATACCCCGAGCCTTCTCTTCAGGTGCGGCATCGATTTGATCATAATTTCTAGCTGCTGCCTGACCCAAAGCAGCCAGAGTCATAGTGATTGCAGCAGTTAGAGTGGTTTTACCGTGGTCAACGTGACCAATGGTACCAATGTTAACGTGGGGTTTAGTCCGTTCAAACTTTGCGCGTGCCATGGATTATGTGTTCCTCTTCCTGATTATGCGTTCCCTTTACTCTTTGCGATGATTGTTTCAGCCACGTTGCGAGGTACCTCGTCGTACTGGCTAAATTCCATCGTAAATGTACCGCGGCCCTGAGTCATAGACCGGATATCCGTGGCATATCCAAACATCTCAGCTAATGGAACCTTAGTGGTTACCTTAGCAATTCCCTGTTCAACTGTTTGACCTTCAATTTGGCCTCGACGGGAAATAAGGTTACCCATGACGGAGCCGAGGAATTCCTCAGGAGCCTCAGCCTCAACCTTCATTACAGGCTCCAACAGAACAGGGGATGCCTTCATCACAGCTTCCTTAATTGCCATTGAACCAGCAATCTTAAAAGCCATTTCAGAAGAATCTACATCGTGATAAGAGCCGTCTACCATCGTGACTTTAACGTCAATCAGTGGGTATCCAGCTAGAATTCCAGACTCACAGGCTTCTTTCATGCCCTGTTCTGCTGGGGCGATGTACTCTTTAGGTACAGTACCACCAACAATCTTAGAGACAAACTCAAAGCCGCTGCCTGTTTCACCCGGTTGCAGTTCAATCACAACGTGACCGTACTGACCCTTACCACCACTTTGGCGGATAAATTTGCCTTCAGCTTTAACTGCCTTGCGTATAGTTTCACGGTAAGCGACTTGGGGAGCACCTACATTGGCTTCCACTTTAAATTCCCGTAGCATGCGATCTACAAGAATTTCTAAGTGCAGCTCACCCATGCCTGCAATCACGGTTTGATTGGTTTCAGGGTCAATACTAACCCGGAAAGTTGGATCTTCTTCCGAAAGCGCTTTAAGGGCCTTGGAAAGCTTCTCCATGTCTTGCTTGGTTTTTGGCTCTACCGCAACCGAGATCACCGGCTCTGGGATGTAAAGAGATTCCAGGATTACAGGAGCATTTTCATCGCAAAGCGTGTCCCCAGTCAAGGTATCCGACAAGCCAGGAATAGCCCCTAAGTCACCAGCACGCAGTTCATCCACATCAATCCGGTCATCGGCTTTCAAGATGATGAGGCGGGAGACGCGCTCTTTCTTGTTTTTGGAGGCGTTTAGGATGTAGCTGCCCTTCTTCAAGACACCTGAGTAGACTCTAACGAAGGTTAGCCGCCCGACGAACTTATCGGACATCACCTTAAAGGCTAGAGCTGAGAACGGCTCACTATCGCTTGGACCCCGCTCGACCGTTGAGCCATTGGGCAGTGTTCCCTGAACAGGAGGGATATCCACTGGAGCAGGCAGGTAATCAATTACTGCGTCCAGCATTTGCTGCACACCTTTGTTTTTAAAGGCAGAGCCACAGAGCATCGGAACAATCATTCCAGCAATCGTTCCTTTACGGAGCGCAGCTCGAATTTCCTCTTCCGTTAGCTCTTCACCATTTAGATACTTCTCGGTGAGGGTATCATCGGTTTCCGCAACAGACTCGATCAGCTTCAGACGGAACTCCTCAGCCTGCTCCCGAACTTCCGCAGGAATTTCAGTTTCCTCAATGTCAGTTCCTAAGTCATTTCTGTAAATATGAGCACGCATGCGTACCAAATCTACGAGACCCTTGAAGTTTTCTTCAGTACCAATGGGGATTTGTACTGGAACCGCATTGGCACGCAAACGATCGCGGATCTGACCGTAAACCTTGAAGAAATTAGCTCCAGTCCGGTCCATTTTGTTAACAAAGACCATTCGAGGGACTTTGTAACGATCGGCTTGACGCCACACAGTTTCAGATTGAGGCTGAACTCCGCCTACTGAACAAAAGACAGCAATAACACCGTCTAACACCCGCATGGAACGTTCCACTTCAATCGTGAAATCTACGTGTCCCGGAGTGTCAATGATGTTGATCTTATATTCAGGCTCGCCCGCCAGGGCTTTAGTCGGGTTTTTAGGGTCGCGACGGGCCCAAGCAGTACTGATTGCGGCAGCAGTGATGGTAATGCCCCGCTCCCGCTCTTGCTCCATCCAGTCAGTGATGGCAGTTCCGTCATGGACTTCGCCAATCTTGTGAACTACACCGGAGTAGAACAAAATTCGCTCTGTTGTTGTAGTTTTGCCCGCATCAATGTGGGCAGCAATACCAATGTTGCGTACTCGTTCAAGCGGGGTGGTGCGTGACACGGCTACCTCCTTTATCTTTGCCGCAAAAAATTTGCGCTTCTTTTAGAATTCTATACTTTTGTTACGGAAACCAGGGTTCGGAGATCAGTACCGATAGTGGGCGAAAGCCTTATTCGCTTCAGCCATGCGGTGAGTTTCTTCACGCTTACGAATCGCGCTACCAGTCTCGTTAGCTGCGTCCATTAATTCATTCGCTAGCTTGCCAGCCATAGTTCGGCCAGCGCGTTGACGAGCAAACTGACTTAACCAACGTAAAGCTAAAGCAGTTCCTCTATCAGAGCGAACTTCCATAGGGACTTGGTATGTTGCTCCACCTACTCGGCGAGCTTTTACTTCAACTAAAGGAGTTGCGTTTCGTACTGCTCTTTCAAATAGCTCTAAGGGATCTGAGCCTGTCCGTTCCTCAATGGTTTTGAAAGCATCATAAACAATGTGGGAAGCAACGGACTTCTTGCCACTCTTCATAATCCGCCGCATCATCATGCTGACTAGGCGACTGTTGTATACAGAATCAGGAGGAACAGGACGTTTTTGAATAACAGTACGACGAGACATATTGAGCCTTTAGAGAAAAGATTGCGGAACTACTATTTTGAATGCAATTCGAGATTTATTCAGTCAAAAACAAGCTCGGTAAAGCAAGAAGCAATACGACCATTGTATAGAATTGGCCAAGCCAAAAGACCGAGATACTTTTCAAGCTTCTCTAAGGCCGTATGCAATAGCCCAGTCTTCCAAGCAAGGCTTGCAACTTACTAATACTTGCTTCTTCAGCGTTAACCGATACGAATGACAAGCTTGGGCTTTACTTTTTAGCAGTAGCGCGCTTGGTACCGTACTTGGAGCGACCTTGACGGCGGTCTTTAACTCCAGCAGTATCCAAGGTGCCCCGGATGATGTGGTATCTCACACCGGGCAGATCTTTGACCCGACCGCCTCGAATCATTACTACAGAGTGCTCTTGCAGGTTGTGACCGATACCTGGGATGTAGGCTGTGACCTCAAAACCAGAAGTGAGACGAACCCTGGCAACTTTACGCAGAGCGGAGTTGGGCTTCTTAGGAGTGGTCGTGTAAACTCTTGTGCAAACGCCACGACGCTGAGGGCAACTCTTCAGAGCCGGGGATTTGGTTTTCTTCTGAACTTTCTGACGTTCGCTACGAATGAGTTGCTGGATAGTGGGCATGAGTTATGGCGTGCGCGGCCTTTCGCTGCTTCAACAAACAACAAATTCTAATCTTACCGAGTTAATGGAGTCAATGTCAATTTTTTGGTGAACAATCTCAAATCCTTGAGGCTCAAGCGACGGTCGTGTGTTGCTGAGCTGCCTGCTATATCAGTGCTTGAGTGGTTTTGAGGGAACAGTTCGATTATCAAGTCAAATTGTAACGTTTAGCTGACAGAGAAGGAGTTACCACAACCACAGCTTTGAGTGGCATTGGGATTGTGGAAGCGGAAGCCGCCGCCCATCAGGTCTTCGGAGTAATCTAAGTTTAAGCCGCTTAAAACGGTTAGGCTTGAGCGAGCGATCGCAACTTGAATGCCGTTGCAGTCATACAACGCGTCATTAGGCCCGACTTCTTCGTCAAATTCTAGAGTGTAGGACATACCCGAACAACCACTTGGCTGTACTCCCAAACGGAATACGGCATTTGGCTTGCGGCACTTCTGCTTGAGACGCAAGATTTCTTTAATTGCGGCTTGACTGAGCTGGAGCATCATTCACCGAGTTTTTCACTAACTTTTTGAGTGAGTTTTGAGTAAGTGCTTTAAAGAGAATTTACAGCGCTAATAGTATCCTACTAACGCTGCCAGCTTGCTTAAGTTAATTCAATTTAGAACTTAAAACGCTACTTGATTTGCGAAGCTGTACGGGCGTAATCGTCTTGAAAACGCACGATGTCATCTTCGCCTAGGTACTCACCGTTTTGCACTTCAATCAAAACCAAAGGAATTACCCCAGGGTTCTCCAACCGATGACTAGTACATTGCGGTACATAGGTGGATTGATTGCTGCATAAAACTAGCTCTTGATCACCACAATTGACCCTAGCGGTGCCAGAAACTACAATCCAATGCTCACTGCGATGATGATGCATTTGCAGACTGAGACGATGTCCTGGCTTTACCTCGATTCGCTTAATTTTGTAGCCTCGGCCCTCTTCTAAGATCGTGAAAGAACCCCAGGGACGCAATTCTGTTGCAGCGACTCCCTTGGAAGTAACAGGGGTAGCTGTAGGGAAGGTAGACGCTTGAGGAACTTCTTGAAGCTGGGCCACGATTTCTCTCCTTAAGAACTGCTGGAAAGGGATGTTTTAGTCAAGATTAAGAGGGTAAATCTCCAAATCCTAGAAGCCACAAGGTTGGCCTGAAGGCAAACATAGCAAATGTGGCCTAGTTGATGTCACCCATGAGTTAGGTAAATCGGCAAATTTACATCAAGTCTTTACTCACTGCCAGGGAACTTCAAAGCAGCTTTAACTTTTTGTGAAAAAGTGTAGTTAGAAGTACTTATGGTCTGGGTTGGATAAATACTCCAATGCCGTTGTGAACCCGAGCGGCGGTTTGAGGAGGACGATTGAGAATTTGACCACCCAGATACAGAGTTGTAGAACTGCCACCATCTAGGTTCAGGGCGTCGATCGCTCCCATTTGTTGGGTCAGTTGAGCCACTTCAGCCAAAGTTGGACCCACCCCTCCGACTCGATTGTGAACCGCCGCTATCATTAGGGTGCCCTCCCCATTCGTGCCGATTACACTGCGAACCGCTCTTTCCTTAACAAAGGCATCGCTGAACTTTTCTGCTTTAGCATCGAGCACAATTTGCCGATTTTGTACTAACAATGGACCCGCACCCATAATTTGGGTATAGCGGTCAAAGTCAGCGGGTGTAGTTTCACCCTCCAGTCGTACCGCTGTATTAACGGGTAGAACACCGGCAGCAGCGCGATTGGCCCGTAAGGTCAGCAAATAGCCATCACTAGGGATTGGGAAGACACCTTTATTTGCCCCTTCACCAGGCTGTTGAGCGGTTACTTGGTTGTTGCGAACCGTGACAATGATTTCGTTGTCAGTCAGTGGTGTGTAAGCAGCTCCCCAAAGCGAGGTATAGCGAGCAATGCCTGCCTGAACGTAGCCACTGTTGACTGACAAAACGGGTAGGCGTTGCTGAGTGGAAGTGCTAAGCGTTTCTTGGAGCGTCAGGCGATCGATTTTTACGTCTCCTGCCTCATTCCAAGCGATCGCCCCTCGGTTCAAAATTGGGCTGGATACCCAACGGCCATCTTGCCGAATGGCGCCGAGTGGTAACTGGGTTTTGCGATTAAAAAAGCCCCCGTTAATAGCCGCGGCGACTTGCCAACGCTGAGCGGTTTGCACGAGGGGAGCAATGCCGACGAGAGAACTGGTGTTGCTCCAAATTGGCCCTAGTTTCAATCCGGGCTGACGCAAGTTCACCGAGAGCCAAACCACAGGAAAACGAGAGCTACCCAGCGCAAGAAATTGTTGTTGCCAGCGTAGCCCTGGAGCCCACAATATATTGCGCTCTACCATAGCGTCGGGTCTAAGGTCGATAATGAGCCGATTGGGCTGGGATAAAGTTGAGAACTGTGGTTGCAAACCCGCCGGAATATCCAGGCGCAATGCTAGTTGGTTCTGAACAACTTCCAGTTTTAGAGGAATACCTGCCCGCGGTGGAGTTCCTGGGGGAGTAGCAATAGGGCGAGATGGTGTGGTGCTAGGTGTGGGGCGTATAGGTCTGGGCTGGAAACGCTGAATTAAAGCTGGTTCAGCAGCTGCGTTGAGCGTTACAGTTAAGGCTTGGCCTTGCTGATCGACTTGCCAAGGGGTAGGACGGTCTAGATCTACAACAATGCGAGTGCCCCAAGGCTGACGGCCTTGCCGAATAGAGGTCAGTTGCGATGTGGGGGCATTGATGAGAAGCGTACTGCCCGATGTTCTTACTTGCCAACCAGTGCGAGTTGCTAGCTCCGTAATATCTAAATAGCGATATTGCTGACTGTGACGGACGGCTAAGTTGAGTGAGCTCGAAGTGGGGCTAGAGTACCACTGCACGGGCTGTTGTAGAGGGTCATTGGTGTTTAACAAATCCACCCCAGTTGTACGCAGTAAGCCTGTGTCACTAATTCCTGTACGAATTTGATTACTATTAGATTGCCACTGCCCCCAAGCAACGGGCCAAATGCGACCATTGAGAGAAATTTGGGTTCCCTGCTGTAACAATTGGGCAGATGAAGAGGTTGGTGAGGTACTGGGCGATCGCGGAGTCACCGGAGTTGCTTGACTGAGTTGAGCGATCGCAGAGGGTACAGCTCCACTCTCTACTCTGTCCACAAAGGCACCCATTAGGAGGTAGCACAACGCTAGTAGGGGTGAAAGTAAAAATCTTGAAGGAAGATGGAGGGACCGAGGAGCAGGTTTGGCGAGCAACCGCTGAGCGAAGGTTTTAGCGTTAAGCACGATGATTTGAGAAATCCTGAGTTAAACGAGCACTGCCGAGACAAATTCTGACTTCAACGACTGAATTTTAGAGGGCGATCCCGAAGTTCACAGTTTTTTGATCCTTAAATTTTTACTTCTTGATTTTCCGTAAGGATGACTGAGTTCTTACTCAAATCAGCAGACACCTGAGTCCCTCTATCAGGAAATAGTGACTTCGTTTTTGGTACCAAGTTTCATAATGAAGATATGGGACTATCAGTCGGCATGAGATTGTTGTGTTTAATACAAGCTCTGCTGTAGTCTTTAAAGTTGCTTGAAAAATAGGGAACCAGCCTGGGCAAGAAAAGGCATGTAGTCTGACAACCCGTAAACCCGTAACGGATACGGTAGAGGTTAGGGATTGTCAGATTCAGATACCTTCTATAATATTTTTACTCCAGCTCCCTAGGAAAACCCTTAGCGACGGGGGTGTTAGGTACTGTTTCATGGCACCAGTAACTTGGACTTGCAAGAAGAGTTTTACCTGTCACCAACACAAATTAAGTGGGGCCAAGGGGTTGAATTAAATAGCTTTTGAAGTTTGCCAGCCATGCTGATGGGAAGCGCAGGTTTGGAGCCAAACCCGTAAAGGTAGTGTCTTGACTTACCTCAAGCTCATGAACCGCCGGAGGGTTAAGTACGTTCTTAAATTTAATAGGGTACGGACTTTGCCTTTGATCGTGGCTTCGTAATTAATGTGCAGCTTCTTGCTGTAGCGACGACTGCGCCCAATCAAACTAATTTTTAACTCCAGAGGACTTTACCCAGCCTTAGCCAATGAACGAAGCGAGCCATCCCATGGATAACGTGAGTGTGAATTTGAACCAGCAATTAAATCAGGGATTAGAAGCAGGCTACTCCGGCCAACGTTGGTTGGTTGAGGAGCGAGATGCTTGTGGCGTTGGTTTCATTGCGGATCTCCAAGGTCGAGCTACCCACTCTTTAGTGGCTAAGGCGTTGTCAGCTCTAGAGTGTTTAGAACATCGGGGCGGCTGTAGTGCCGACCAAGATTCTGGGGATGGCGCGGGGTTGATGACTGCCATCCCTTGGGAATTGTTGCAGCAGTCTCTTACGGAGATGGGAGCGCCCGCCGCTGCACCTGAGCGCACAGGGGTAGGCATGCTCTTTTTGCCTCAAGATGCCTCAGTCGCTGCTAAAGCTCGTCAGATTGTAGAAAAAATTGTTCAGGAAGAATCTCTAACGCTGTTAGGGTGGCGTTTGGTTCCGGTTCAGCCTGAAGTGTTGGGCGTTCAAGCGAAGGAAAACCAACCTCAAATTGAGCAAGTATTGATACAGGCTGAGAGCCTAAGTGGGGATGAGTTAGAGCGCAAACTGTACTTAGTTCGTAAGCGGATTGAGCAGGCAGTTGCGATCGCCCTTCAGGAATCTTCCGGTCCTAGCGAGTACGACTCGTTGAGAGACTTTTATGTTTGCTCCTTCTCCAACCGCACCATTATTTACAAAGGCATGGTGCGATCGGCGGTACTAGGAGATTTCTACACCGACCTGAAGCAGCCTGCTTACCAAAGTGTGTTTGCGGTGTATCACCGTCGCTTTAGCACCAACACCTTACCTAAGTGGCCACTGGCGCAACCGATGCGGCTTTTGGGGCATAACGGTGAAATCAATACTTTGCTTGGCAACATCAACTGGATGATGGCGCGGGAAGCGGATCTTGCTCATGCAAGTTGGGGCGATCGCCTGCAAGACCTGAAGCCCGTGGTTAACCCAGACAACAGTGACTCCGCGACGCTGGACAACGTCATGGAACTGCTGGTGCAGTCAGGACGTAGCCCAGTGGAAGCCCTGATGATCATGGTGCCAGAGGCTTACAAGAATCAGCCAGACTTAGCGAACTATCCAGAAATTGTTGACTTCTACGAATACTACAGCGGCATTCAAGAACCTTGGGATGGCCCCGCGCTGTTGGTGTTTAGTGATGGCAAAAAAGTGGGCGCGACTCTAGACCGCAATGGTTTGCGTCCCGCTCGCTATAGCATCACTAAAGATGGTTTCGTGGTGGTGGCTTCGGAAGCAGGTGTGGTTGACCTACCCGAAGCAGAAATTGTAGAAAAAGGACGCCTTGGCCCTGGACAAATGATCTCGGTGGATTTGGGCACCCATGAAGTCCTGAAAAACTGGGAGATCAAGCAACGGGTGGCTCAGGCTCATCCTTATAGCGAGTGGCTCCAGCAAAATCGTCAAAATTTGCAGGCTCAACCCTTTGCCGATACCACCCAAATGGACGGTCAGATGCTGCTGCGTCACCAAGTGGCCTTCGGCTACAGCTCTGAAGATGTGGAAATGATCATCGAATCAATGGCAGCCCAAGGAAAAGAACCCACTTTCTCGATGGGTGATGACATTCCATTGGCTGTTTTATCTGAGAAGCCCCGTCTGCTCTACGACTACTTCAAGCAGCGCTTTGCCCAAGTCACTAACCCACCCATTGATCCCCTGCGGGAAAGTTTGGTCATGTCTTTGACCATGCAGTTGGGTGAGCGCGGTAACTTGCTAGAAGCCAAGCCAGAGTCGGCTCGTCAGCTAAAGCTAGAATCTCCAGTGCTGAATGAGGTGGAGCTAGAGCAAATCAAGCAGTCTGGGTTTGAAACAGCATCACTGTCTACATTATTTGCCATTTCCGCAGGGCCAGAAGGGTTGCAACGAGCAGTGAATGCCCTCTGTCAGCAAGCGGTAGAAGCAGTTCGTGCCGGTAAAAAGGTTCTGGTTTTGAGCGATCGCAACCAGGAAAATGATCTTCAATTAACTGAAGATTACAGTTACATTCCACCTTTGCTAGCAGTGGGTGCAGTCCACCACCACCTGATTCGGCAAGGCTTGCGGATGAAAGCCTCCTTGGTCGTGGATACAGCCCAGTGCTGGAGCACCCATCACTTTGCTTGCTTAATTGGCTATGGAGCCAGCGCAATTTGCCCTTACCTAGCTCTGGAAACTGTACGTCATTGGTGGTCTGACTCTAAGACTCAAGCCATGATGCAGCGTGGCAAGATCGAGGTTTCGACCCTAAATGGCGCTCAAGATAACTTCCGTAAGGCAGTTGAAGCGGGCTTGCTGAAGATTCTTTCCAAGATGGGAATTTCGCTGCTGGCCAGCTATCACGGTGCCCAAATCTTTGAAGCGATTGGGATTGGCTCCGATCTGTTGCATCTAGGTTTCTCTGGTACAACTTCTCGGTTGGGTGGTCTCAGTGTTGCGGAGCTAGCCAATGAAGTAATTTCCTTCCATTGCCGTGCCTTTCCTGAACTGACCGCCAAGAAACCGGAAAACTACGGCTTTGTGCAATACCGTCCGGGTGGTGAGTACCACATGAACAACCCGGAAATGGTCAAGACGCTGCATAAAGCGGTGGCTGACAAGAGCCACGACCATTACGACCTGTACCAGCAACATCTCAGCAACCGTCCGATTACGGCTCTGCGGGATTTGCTCGACTTCAAGAGCGATCGCCCCTCAATTCCTGTAGAGGAAGTGGAGTCGGTCGCTGACATTATGCAACGCTTTTGCACCGGGGGCATGTCCTTGGGCGCACTCTCGCGGGAAGCTCATGAAACATTGGCGATCGCGATGAACCGCATCGGTGGCCGTTCCAATTCTGGTGAAGGCGGCGAAGATTCGGTGCGCTACAACACTCTCAATGACGTAGATGAAAACGGCAACTCACCCACACTGCCTCACCTAAAAGGGCTGAGAAACGGCGACACTGCCAGCTCTGCCATTAAACAAGTTGCCTCTGGTCGCTTTGGCGTGACCCCGGAGTACCTCGCCAGTGCCAAACAAATTGAGATCAAGATGGCTCAAGGGGCCAAGCCTGGGGAAGGGGGGCAGCTACCTGGCAAGAAAGTCAGCCCCTACATTGCCATGTTGCGGCGCTCCAAGCCTGGAGTGACTCTGATTTCCCCCCCGCCTCACCATGACATCTACTCAATCGAAGATTTGGCCCAGCTAATCTTTGATCTGCACCAGATTAGCCCCACGGCCCAGGTTTCGGTGAAGCTGGTAGCTGAAATTGGCATCGGGACAGTTGCGGCGGGTGTGGCCAAGGCCAACGCTGACATCATCCAAATTTCCGGTCATGACGGTGGTACTGGAGCTTCTCCCCTCAGCTCGATTAAGCATGCGGGTGGACCTTGGGAACTGGGGCTGACCGAAGTGCATCGTGTGCTGATGGAAAATCAACTGCGCGATCGCGTGATTCTGCGCGTGGATGGTGGTCTTAAGGCAGGCTGGGATGTCCTAATCGCAGCGTTGATGGGGGCCGAGGAGTTTGGCTTTGGTTCGATCGCGATGATTGCTGAAGGGTGCATCATGGCGCGGATCTGCCACACTAATAACTGCCCTGTGGGTGTTGCGACGCAGCGGGAAGAACTCCGCAAGCGTTTTACGGGCACGCCTGAGCATGTGGTCAATTTCTTCTGCTTCATCGCGGAAGAAGTGCGATCGCTGTTGGCAAGACTCGGCTATCGCTCCTTGGATGAAGTGATTGGTCGGGCAGATCTACTAACAGTCCGGGAAGGCGCGAAGCTGACCAAGACACAATCGCTGAACCTCAATTGCTTGACTCAACTGCCTGACACTCGTGAAAACCGAGCTTGGTTGCAGCACGAGGCAGTACACAGCAACGGTCCAGTACTTGACGATCAATTACTGGCTGATGCGGAGATTCAAGCAGCGATCGCGAATCAGAGTAGCGTGACAAAAGAGGTCATGGTTATCAACACTGACCGGACTGTCGGCACTCGCTTGTCTGGGGCGATCGCGAAGAAGTATGGCGACTCTGGGTTTGAAGGTCAAATTACTCTAAACTTCAAAGGCAGTGCAGGCCAAAGCCTTGGTGCCTTTAACCTGCCGGGAATGACGCTAAACCTAGAAGGTGAAGCGAATGACTACGTGGGTAAGGGCATGCATGGTGGCGAAATTGTGATCAAACCACCTGCTGCTGCGACCTACGATCCTTCTCAGAATGTGATTGTAGGCAACACTTGCCTCTACGGAGCTACAGGTGGCACTCTCTTTGCCAACGGTCAGGCGGGTGAGCGCTTTGCAGTTCGCAACTCCAAAGGTCAAGCGGTGATCGAAGGGGCGGGTGACCACTGCTGCGAATACATGACGGGTGGCACTATTGTTGTCCTCGGTCGTGTGGGCCGCAACGTGGGTGCTGGCATGACGGGTGGCCTTGCTTACTTCTTGGATGAAGATGGCAGTTTCCCCACCAAGGTCAACCCCGAAATCGTGAAAGTGCAACGGGTAATTGCTCCTGTTGGCGAACAACAACTACGCGACCTGATTGAGGCTCATGCAGAGCGGACGGGTAGCCCGAAAGCAAAAGCGATTTTGGCCCATTGGTCAGAGTCTTTAGCTAAGTTCTGGCAAGTAGTACCACCTTCCGAAGCAGACAGCCCAGAAGCAAATCCGGATGCTGCAACTGAAAAGGTGTTGAGTTCAGTGCAGTAAAAAAGCGGGCGATTGTTTAGGCGATCGCTCACTACAATCATTGATTAGGGGTTAGTACTAAAGCTAGCCCCTATTTTTGTAATATTTTCAGCCTGTATTGCAGCCAAATTGAACCGCTTAAAACCTGTAGTCGTTGAGTTTTCTAACCAGAGGTTATATTCAAGACATCAGTTTTTGTAGGAAACCATTGATGCATCAGGTTCACTTGAAAGAAGCTGAGACTCTACTGGCAGAGTTAATTGAAGAAGCGGCAGGTGGGGAAGAAGTTGTCATTACCCGTAGTGATGGAACATCGTTCAAGATTGTGCCGATGAGCGAAGTCAAAGCTACTCCTAAGTTTGGGAGTGCTTAGGGGTTAGTGAAAATGTCGGATGATTTTGACGAGCCGTTGGAGGGCTTTGAGGAATACAATCCATGAAGCCCTTGCTCGTTACTCATACATTCCTATGGTTTATTGAGGGCAATCCCACTCTCAGTGATGCAGTAAGAAATTTGATCGAAGAGCAGGAAATATTCTATGCAATTTTCATAGCCTAATGTTTTAGTTTATTTCTCTAATAAAGGTGATAAGTGCAAAGATTCAGCCTATTTACAGAGAGTCTAACAACTGATAAAGAGTTGTAAGTTAATAATAGCCAAGAAGAATTTCCTTTACTTAACTTATGTCGAAAGAGTTGTCTAACGTTGTCAAATCGCTTGAACCTCATGTAAAAGATTTTTGCAAGGGTTGTTATCCAACTGATGGATTTTTTAACTCAATTCTTAAAGCTGCTATTGCTAAGAGTTATGAGTTTTGCCTTTTCACAACCTTGGAAGAAGGTAAGTTAGATGCATTTTTCTATACCGCGACTTTGCGTGGTATTTGTGAAGATCTTATCAGTTTGAAATATTATTACAGCTTTGACGTTGAAGACAGAGAAACTGTGATCAAGTATATGGCTGTAATTGATATGGCAGAGAATGTTAGAACTCAAGCAGAATTTTTTAACTCTAACAAGCCAACTCAGCCTGTAGTTAAAAAAATTTTAGATGACAGCCAGATTAGTTTAGCTAGAGGAGAAATTGGAAATCTTAAGGGTAAATACAAATGGAAGAGTAGTGGCTATCGTCCGTCAACGAGAGAGATGGCTAAAAGCTGTAATTTGCTAAAACTATATGACTATTTTTATGCAGCAACTTCAAGATGGGTCCATTTCAGCCCTCACATTTTGACCCGAATGGGGTGGGGCGATATGAATGAAAATGGAGAAATAGACGCTTCGTATTCTACCTCCCATTTTTCAGGTTATTATGCATCCTTCAACTGCTTTTATGCAACTTATCTTTTTGTACTCGAATGTAAACTCATCAAGAAAGAAATCAGTTTCAATTCTGATGCTTGGTTACTTGTTGAAAAGTTGGAGAAGGAATTACTTGATACAGCTCGATGGCCAGAATTAGTTACTTTTGAGGAAATGAATATTAAGCCTCCATCTCAAATTACATACATTCTCGCCCACATTGCTGGCTTGGAGAATTCTGAACAGAAAATGAGTATGGTAGAAGAATAGCCCTTACTGCTTGGTTTTGAGCTGTCTACGGCTTGTCGGTTCAATAGCTGTGTATGTGTCTTCCTTTGTATTAATTACAAAACCCATCAAACTCCTTTTTATGAAGAGGTCCAATGGTACAAACTTCATTTCAGCCTGTAGCTTTAGAGGATTTCCTGAAGCTACCAGAAGCCAAACCTGCTGGTGAATACATTAGATTGGAAAGTTGTTCAGAAGCCAATGCCGCAGGGGAAGCACAGCACCATTCAAACCGAGTTTTCTACTACCGCCAATAGTGTTCTTAAACCTTGGCGGATTGCACGGGCATTCTCAGAGTTACGCTGTACTTTTGGGGGACGCTCAACTGTTCCAAATGTGTTTGTGTTTACTTGGGAAAGAATTCCACGCGATGAGAATGGCGAGATTGCCAATACCTTTTCGATCGCGCTTAACTGGACGATCGAAATCCTTTCACCTGATCAAAGCCAAACCAAAGTCACTAAAAATATCCTGCATTGTCTCAATCATGGAACTCAAATGGGTTGGCTGATTGATCCAGATGAGCAAACCGTGTTTGTTTATCTTCCAAAGCAGCAACCCGAAGCCTTTGATGAATCAGGCCAGAAATTGCCAGTTCCCTCTTTCGCTAGCGAACTAAATTTGAGCGTGGGAACTGTGTTTGGTTGGCTATTGGAATAGAAGTGCTAGCTGTAAAGACTGCCAAGTGAAAAAAGAGAAGGAGCAAGCGTAAAGCTACTCCTCCTAATCGCTATCAAATAGCTTGCTTCGCTAAGCCAACTCTTTGTGGCTAACTTTAAGCCTTAGCAGCAGTGGAAACCCGCTCATGATACAGCGCTACAATCCGATCGCGCACTTCAGCAATCGTGAGACCATCGGTATTAATTTCGATCGCGTCTACGGCTTTTTGGAGTGGGGCCAAAGTGCGAGTACTGTCCTTACGATCGCGCTCATAAATCAGCCGCTCTAATTCATCTAGGCTAATGTCGCCCTTGCCCTGATTTTTCAGGTCTTGTTGGCGACGACGGGCGCGTTCTTGCACCGAGGCAGTCAAAAAGATTTTAAGTTCTGCATCGGGAAAAACATGGGTGCCAATATCACGGCCTTCGATCGCGATCCCACCTTTGCGACCATAGCGCTGTTGCTGCTTCACCAGTTCTTTGCGGACGGCAGGTTGAGCTGCGATCGCTGAGACATTAGAAGTCACTTCTAGGTCCCGAATGGCCTCGGTCACTTCCTGCTGATCAATCCAAACTCTAACGGGTTCTTGTGGGTTTTCTCCCGGCACGAGTTGAATTTCGCACTTGCTCACCAGTTCTGCGATCGCAGGTTCATCTTGAATGTCGATCCCCGATTGCAGCACCAGCCAAGTCAAAGCGCGGTACATGGCTCCCGTATCCAAATAAAGCAGCCCTAAAGCCTGAGCTATCTGACGAGTTACCGTCGATTTACCAGCTCCAGCGGGACCATCGATCGCCACAATCGGCTGACGGTCTTGCAAAACTACGTTGTCAATCAAGCGAGTTGAGCCTAAGCGGGCCGCGATCGCCAGCAATCCTGCTTCGTCAACTTTATCTAAGGGAGCCATCGTCATGGGATGCACTAATTCAATGTATTCAGGTTTGATCGGCACAGTTGCCAATTCTACCTTGACCGCATCAATTAGTGCATTCGTGTCTTTCTCACCCGTTTGAAATTGTTGTTTCGCTCGCTGCAAACCTCGATATATTGCCGCCGCTTGCTCGCGTTCTTGGGCGGAAAGGTACTGGTTACGAGAGCTGAGAGCCAATCCACTTGCCTCCCGCACCGTCTCACAACCCACAACTTCAACGGGAATATTTAAGTCGCGCACGAGTCGCTGAATGATTGCCAATTGTTGACCATCTTTGCGGCCAAAATAGGCGCGATCGGGCTGGACGAGTTGTAGTAGCTTTGTGACTACCGTGGCCACTCCTTGAAAGTGTCCCAAGCGAGAGCGACCACATAAAGTAGCCGTCATAAACTGAGGGGGTACGACTTGAGTCACTTGTTCTTGCTGACGGCAATAGGCTGAGCCGTATAACTCTTCAGCAGTAGGGGCAAAGATGGCATCGACTCCAGCTTGCTCACATAAATGCCGATCCGTTTCTAGGGTGCGGGGGTATTGTTGGAAGTCTTCCGTAGGCCCAAACTGCAACGGATTGACGAAGATACTCACAATGACGAGAGCATTCTCCTGGCGCGCCCGCTGAATTAGGCTCAAGTGGCCTTGGTGCAAAGCTCCCATTGTCGGCACTAGACCCACGGTTGCCGCAGGTGCCAAAGACGATGCATCGCTAATTGGCTGATTTAGCTTCAACCCATCTTGTTGAGATCGATGTAGCTCCAGATAGCACCGCAATCCCGCTACCGTCGTAAACAGGCGCACCGATCCCCCTAGGTTGATTACCAAAGCTCCGCCTACTAGTTTAGGGATTCATCTCCAGTCTGTGTCGGTTTAATTGCTAGCTGTGACAGTTTTTTGCTGATCTAAAACATCAACACGCACCGGAGCCACACCGCTATGAATTAGACCTAACACCTGAGCCGCAGCAGCAGACAGGTCAATGACGCGATCGAAGGCATAGGGACCGCGATCGTTAATGCGTACGACTACTGTTCGCCCATTGTCTAGATTGGTGACTCGCACTTTAGTGCCAAAAGGTAGGTCACGATGGGCTGCGGTTAAAGCATTTTGGTTAAAAATTTCACCGCTAGCACTACGATTACCGTCAAAACCAGGGCCATACCAGGAGGCCCAACCTTTAATTTGAAATTGGACAGAACCGAAGGCAACGGTTTGTTGACGACGTACCACGGGGCGACCAGAAACTTCTCGCAAGGGAGCTGCGTTACCGAGCAAACGTCTCAGCCGATTGGTGGCTTGAAGCGCATCTTTAGCCAAATCGCGAGTGGTGTCAGGTAGTTTAGTGGTTGCGGTTGCATCTAGGGTGACTAGGACGTTACCGTCTGCTTTGATCAAGTAGCGATCGCGGGGTTCGCCTGTCACGCTAGGTTCACCATCCCAACTGACGGTAATCTTGTCAGCATCCAAGCCATTCCAGCTCATTTGATTAATCTGGGCCGCAACCGCAGTCGCTCGCCACAGGGGGTCGTCAGCACTGGGTGAGGTAGCACTATCTAGGGGTGAGTTCGTAGCGATCGCGCCTGTCTTGGTCAATGCAACTGGCTTGAAGGCTTCAGATTCTAAAGACACAGCTTGACGGGCTGCTACTTTGACAGGTTGAGTGATGGTTAAACTTTGGCTGTCTGCAACTTCACTTCCTGGTTCCGATTCTGGGTCTGTAAGGAAAGTCAAAACCGGAATATCTCGGACATACAGAGTTGCAGCTTTACGGCCTGCCACTTCATGGGCTTGGATTTTGGCAACGAGGGTGTTTTCCTCGGTGGTAGAAGACTGACGTTCTCCAACTTTGACGACCTGGGCCGTTTGAGTTGGCTGTAACTGTGCCAGCTTTACTGGAAATTGCGGCGCTACCTGAGGGGGGCCTGAAGTGGGCTTGCTATTCGCTAGGTTGGTCTCAGTGCTGGGTTCGATGGCTTCTGCTAGCTCATTAGAACCTAACAGGGGTGTAGATAAAGCAGCCAACAACAGGGCAACAGTGGCACTACTCCGAAATCGTTGATTCATAAATCCATGTAAAGGGCGCTGGAAAATCGAGATTGATAGGTTGCAAATGAGCTGTAACAACAGGGTCTAATGGGTTAGTGCAACTCGTACTCGTTCCGTATTTACTTTCTGTCATAGAACTGCAACAGAGTAACACGAAGTTTTGGCCCTGGGGATCAGGGTGCTACGGAAGCCGTTTGGATTTTTATTAAAACTTTACATTGAAAAAAACGACGAAATGCTTCTGTGAAGGGGGTTTTGAGGTTTATGCTGTTTCAGTGTGCTTCATCAAAACTTTATATAAACTTCATACTAGATATGAATCATTTTTTACCTGATTTAGTCGCTAACTAGCGATTGCAGAGCTTTAAATCGGCGCAATTTTGAAAGACTAAATTCTCAAGACCAATGGCGAGTAGAATACATCCTGCAACTAGCACGGGAAGTACGTCGTTTCATGGATTACAGAGAAGCTGGGGTTGATGTCGAAGCAGGCCGAGCCTTTGTGCAACAAATTCGCGGCATGGTCGAGAGCACTTATCGACCGGGCGTACTGGGAAAATTTGGTGGTTTCAGCGGGTTATTTCAAATTCCGGCAGGCTACCATGAGCCGATTTTGGTTTCCGGTACCGATGGCGTAGGTACTAAATTAAAGATTGCTCAGGTGGCAAATCGTCATGACACGGTCGGGATTGACTTGGTGGCGATGTGTGTCAATGATGTACTGACTTCTGGAGCTGAACCCTTATTTTTTCTGGATTATTTGGCAACAGGGCATTTGGAACCAGAACAGTTAGCCCAGGTGGTATCTGGAATTAGTGAAGGTTGCCGTCAGGCGGGCTGTGCGCTGCTGGGGGGAGAAACCGCAGAAATGCCAGGTTTTTACCAGCCAGGAGAATACGATTTGGCGGGCTTTTGTGTGGGTGTGGTGGAGAAAAGCCAACTGCTAGACGGTTCTCAAGTGCAAATTGGGGATGTGGCGATCGGTTTGGCGAGTCAAGGGGTGCACAGCAATGGGTTCAGTTTGGTTCGCAAAATCATCAGCGATCGCGGCTTTAGCTGGGAAGAGAAACCGGAACTGTTTGGGGGGCAAACTTTAGCGGAGGCATTTCTTACCCCGACTCAGATCTATGTCAAACCTGTATTGGCCGCGCGTCAAGCAGGCCTGACAATTCATGGTTTGGCGCATATCACGGGCGGTGGCTTGCCAGAAAATCTTCCCCGCTGTCTGGGTGAAGGCCAAGCAGTCCGCTTCAACCCCAACTCTTGGCCTGTTTTACCCGTGTTTCAGTGGTTGGCAACGACCGGAGAAGTCAGCGAAGTTGCCATGTTTAATACGTTCAACATGGGCATTGGCTTGGTCGTGATTGTGCCACCTAACCAAGCTGAGCAAACGATGCAGTGGTTTACCTCGCAAAGTCTTGCGGCTTATGCGATCGGTGAAGTGGTTTCGGGTGCTGGGGAATTGATTGGGTTGCCAGAGTAACACAGCTCGTAGATTGCAGCACAATTGCAGCATATTATAAAGACAAGGCGATCGCTCTCTGGTTTAATCACAGGCGATCGCATTTTTGTTGGTTTAGATATTTATGACATCTAGTAATCTTGAAGTCTTTATTCAGCAAGCTATGATTCCTAGTAAAGCTACGGTTGAAAGCTTGGTTGACCCTCGTAGATCTGAATATTGCAAGACCAAAATCGTCTGAAGGAACCCCGCTCAGCTTGGTTGGATTAAGAGACCGTGAATCTTGCAAAAGTCTACTTGTAGAGCCAGAGGCATTTGCTTAAACTGCCTTTAACTCTGCATCTCACACTTCCATGTCTCCATTGACGATTTCTGAAACTCTGATTCATTACTTCACCTTCGTTAGCCCTGATGGTTGTCTGAGACAGGGAATGCGAAGTGGAGGCCAGTTGTATAGCTATGTCGCGTCATTTCCAGCAGCTTGTCAAAACCAAGCTTATGCCTTGGCCTATGGGTTATCGGAGTACGGCCAGCAGGTTGTCATCACTGATTCTGACAACGGCTACAACGTTTGGAAAGAGCTGCGATCGCTACCTCAGCCAGCTTTAAACCAACCTGAAACGTCATCAATTTTTCCGACCGAGCACCGACGTTGCTAGAGGATGGTGGGTTGCCACTGATATTTCCGTAGATCGATCTTTGCTTCGGCATTAAATTCGATGCCTTCTGCTTCTAAAAGCGATCGCTGCACATAATCAGAACCAAGCCGCAGGGGTGATTCTGACACTTCGCCTTTGGCATTGATCACGCGATGCCAAGGAATATCTGAATTTTTATCAACTCGGTAAAGTGCGTATCCCACCAAACGAGCTTTGCCATATAACTCCGCTAACTCTGCTACCTGGCCGTAAGTAGCAACTTTTCCTATGGGAATTTGACGCACGATCGCATAAATACGGTTGTAGGTAGACACTTTTGATGATCTAGGCTGGAGAGAGAGACAGTCGGAAAGTCAGGAACCTATTACAAGGTTGGCTTTTTTGTCAATACCTGAGGTCGTAGGAATAATAAGATAGACTCCAGTCTCGTTGCTACGGGAATTTAGAGACTGAGAAGCGTTATTTAGCTGCAAGTTTGACCACAGTTTTCATCTTGTTTGCTCGTTAAAGTTTTTGCATCAACTCCTCATTCGAGCTTTGGCTTTATGGTTTCCTCAATTCGTTTTTTAATGTGTTCGCCGGATCACTATGAGGTGGACTATGTAATTAATCCTTGGATGGAAGGAAATGTTCACAAGTCTTCTCGCGATCGCGCTGTAGAGCAATGGGATCAGTTGTTTCATTTGATCAAAGAATACGCGATCGTTGATTTGATCCAACCTCAAGTCGGTGTCCCCGATATTGTGTTTACGGCGAATGGGGGTTTGGTCTTAGGCGACACCGTGGTGTTAAGTCGATTCTTCCATAAAGAGCGGCAAGGTGAAGAACCCTTCTTCAAGCAATGGTTTGTTGAGAAGGGCTACACTGTGCATGAATTGCCGAAAGAACTGCCATTTGAGGGGGCGGGAGATGCCCTATTCGATCGCGAGGGTCGCTGGCTGTGGGCAGGGTATGGTTTCCGCTCCGAACTCGATTCCCATCCTTATTTAGCCAAGTGGTTGGATATTGAAGTGCTGTCGCTGCGCCTCATGGACGAGCGCTTCTATCACCTCGATACCTGCTTCTGCCCACTTAGCCAAGGTTATCTGCTCTACTATCCTCCTGCTTTCGATGCTTATTCCAACCGCTTGATTGAAATGCGGGTGCCTGAGGAGAAGCGGATTGCGATCGCGGAAGCCGATGCAGTGAACTTCGCTTGCAACGCAGTGAATGTGGATCACAGAGTGATCTTGAACAAAGCCAGTGATGAGCTGAAGCAACGTCTGGCTGATAAAGGCTTTGAAGTGCTGGAAACGCCTCTAACCGAATTTCTCAAAGCGGGAGGTGCGGCTAAGTGCTTAACGCTGCGTGTCACCGAACCTGTCCAAGCTGAAGTTCATGCTAGGGCTACCGTGGAGAGCCGTGTGATCCGCCTAGACGGTCACTTACTCGACTCTGGCTTGATCAACCGTGCCTTAGATTTAGTGGTGGAAGCAGGCGGCAGCTTTCAAGTACTCAACTTCAACTTGGGAGAACAGCGGCAAAGCACTTCTTCGGCGGAAGTGAAAGTGTCGGCTCCTTCCCACGAGGTCATGGAAACGATCATGACGCAGTTGATCGATCTGGGCGCTGTGCCACCCCCCCAAGAAGCTTGTGATATCAGCTATGAAGTGGTGACTCAAGCGGGAGTAGCTCCAGATGATTTCTATGTCACCACGATTTACCCCACAGAAGTGCGCGTGGAGTGTCAGTGGGTGAAAGTGCAGAAACAACGGATGGATGCGGCGCTCGTCTTGGATTCAACCCCTACAGGTCCGATCGCCGAATGTAAGCTGCTACGAGATTTGGCAGTAGGCGATCGCGTCATTATTGGCGTAGAAGGAATTCGCACAGTCCGGAAAACGGAATCCCGCGAGCAGCGGAATGTGCAAGAGTTTAGCTTCATGGGAGCAGGCGTTTCTAGCGAACGCCGCGTCGAGCTTGTGGTGGAGCAGATTGCTTGGGAATTACGCAAGATTCGCGATCAAGGTGGCAAGGTAGTAGTCACGGCGGGGCCAGTGGTAATTCATACAGGCGGAGGCGAGCATCTAGCCCACCTGATCCGTCAAGGCTATGTGCAAGCGCTACTGGGTGGAAATGCGATCGCCGTTCATGACATTGAGCAATCGATGATGGGCACTTCCCTCGGTGTGGATATGAAGCGTGGGGTTTCGGTGCGCGGTGGTCATCGCCATCACCTCAAGGTGATCAATGCCGTCCGTCGCTGTGGCAGCATTCCCCAGGCTGTAGAGCAAGGTGTAGTGACGAGTGGCGTGCTGTATGAGTGCGTCCGCAACGGCGTGCCTTTCTCCCTGGCTGGCTCAATTCGCGATGATGGCCCTTTACCCGACACGCAGATGGATTTGCTCCAAGCCCAAGCAGACTATGCTCGCCTAATCGAAGGAGCCGATTTGATTTTGATGCTGTCGTCGATGCTGCACTCAATCGGCGTGGGCAACATGACTCCAGCAGGTGTGAAGATGGTCTGCGTGGACATCAACCCAGCCGTAGTTACCAAACTTAGCGATCGCGGTTCTGTCGAATCCGTTGGAGTGGTCACAGATGTAGGTTTGTTCCTCAGCTTGTTAGTGCAGCAGCTCGATAAGCTCACAAGTCCCTATCATTTCGCTTCTGCTACTGCCTAGACTCTTAACGCATTGTTAATACCTTCTTTCCCTCTCGTTGAAGAAAACACTCTAAGGTAGTACCTCAGGCTGGCTTTTGTGGAGCTATCTACTTTTAGGGTCATCTCTTGGTGGGAGGGAAGGAACATGCGTCGAAGCCGTCAGTTCATTTGGGTTGCCTTGTTGTCAATGCTGCTTGTAGGACTGGTCTCTTGGTTAGAAGCCCAGCCTTTTGGCAACGAAAGTGTAGCGGCTACGAAGTTTGACTTTGGCTTGATCGGCGACTTACCCTACAACCCTGAGCAGGAAGGCAAGTTTCAAAACCTGATTCAGGACATGAACAAGACACGGCTCGCCTTCATTGTTCACGATGGTGACTTTAAGAGTGGCTCGACTCTATGCACTGATGAAACGTTCTATCAGCGCTACAACTTGTTCAATACCTTTGTGCATCCGTTCATTTTTGTGCCGGGAGACAATGAGTGGACAGACTGCCACCGCGCGAACAATGGCGGCTACGACCCCTTAGAACGGTTGGCTAAACTGCGGGAAATCTTCTTTCAAGGCAATCAGAGCCAAGGTAAACGCACGATCGCCCTGACTCGCCAAAGTAACGATCCGCAGTACAGCAAATTTCGCGAGAATGTCCGCTGGATATCCAACAACATCGTGTTTGTGGGGCTGAATATTCCGGGGAGCAACAATAACTTCGGTCGCACTCCAGAAGCTGACGCTGAATACCAAGAGCGCAATGCGGCAAATTTAGCTTGGTTAAGAGAAGGATTCGCGATCGCCCAGCGCAATGGCAGCAAAGGCATCATGCTGGTTATTCAAGCCAATCCTGGGTTCGAGTTAGCTCCTACCGATCCCAACCGTACCGGGTACAACGATTTTCTCGCGGCTTTAGAAGCTGAAACTGTCGCCTTCAAAAAGCCTGTGGTTTTGGTACATGGAGATAGTCACTATTTCCGCATTGACAAGCCTTTAGTTGGTTCGCGCAGCCAAAGCCGCATTGAGAACTTTACTCGGGTTGAAACCTTTGGCTCACCAGATGTCCACTGGCTGAGGGCAACTGTTGACTTCAAAGACCCCAATCTCTTCAGCTTTCAGCAAGAAATTGTTGAGCAGAACTTAGTCGCTCACTAAGTAGCTCCGTAAAGCAACTTGACAGCAGCAATCTTGCCAAAAGGTGTTAAGCAATACAGCAAAAAAATTGAAATCTGCAATTGCTTAACCCAAGATTAATCTATCCTTTGCCAGTTGATGAGATTCGTTGCTTAAGCTAATGACGCATCCTGAGAACTGAGAGAAGGACATGGCTTTATCGCGACGTAAATTCTTTGCGCTGGCAGGTGCTAGTGCTGCTGGTACGGTAATGATGTCTCCTTTGCAGGCGCTCTATGCTCGCAAAGCGAACGGTCAATCTGTATTTGGCGATGGCTATGGCCCACTGATTCCCGACCCCAATGGTTTACTAGACTTACCTCGTGGCTTCCAGTACCGAGCTTTCTCCCGCACTGGCGACGTTATGAGCAATAACTCTTTAGTGCCCGGAGGACACGATGGCATGGGGTCTTTTGCAGGTCCCAGAGGTACTACCATCTTGGTACGGAACCACGAACTCAGCCCCACTTCTGCTACCAAAGTTTCTGACCTGAATGCACCTGTGTATGACCCCTTGTGCAAAGGTGGCACAACCACATTGATTATTGGCGAAGATCGCAAACTTATCCGTCACTATCCTTCCATTCAAGGCACCTTCCGCAACTGTGCTGGTGGTGTAACTCCTTGGGGTTCTTGGCTGACGTCGGAAGAAAACACTTCTACACCCGAAGAAAATCCTGGTTTAGTTTCTAAGCGGCATGGTTATAACTTTGAAGTACCCGCTAAAGCGACAGGCGCTGTTCCCCCAATTCCTTTAACTGCAATGGGCCGCTTCAACCATGAAGCTGTGGCGATCGATCCTGCAACAGGGATTGCTTATGAAACTGAAGATCGGGGTGATGGCCTGTTCTACCGATTTATCCCCAATCAACCTGGCGAATTACAGATGGGTGGTACTCTGCAAGCCCTAGCAATCAAGGGGAGACCTGGTGTCAATACTAGTAACAACAGCGGTGTCACCATTCCAGTTGGTCAGACCCTGGAAGTAGAGTGGGTGACTATCGACAATCCTGACCCAGCCCGTGATAGTGCTCCTACAGGGACACGATTCCAGGGGAGAGCGAAGGGAGCCGCTACCTTTACCCGTGGAGAAGGTATCTGGTTTGGCAATAATGAGTTGTACTTTACTTGTACCGATGGTGGCCCCTTCCGTTTAGGACAAGTTTGGCGCTATGTGCCTGGGCAGTCTGCTCAGGATGGCGGTACACTCACCCTGTTTGTTGAATCCACAGATAAAGCAGAACTAGAAAATCCTGACAACATTGTTGTCTCTCCGTTCGGCGATCTCTTTCTTTGTGAAGATGGGGATGACGAGCAATTCGTTGTGGGTGTCACTCCTCAAGGGGAACTGTATCACTTTGCTCGTAATGCCATTAATGACAGAGAGCTTGCAGGTGCGTGCTTCTCTCCTGATGGTCAAACCATGTTCGTGAACATTCAAACTCCTGGCATCACTTTTGCCATTTGGGGACCTTGGAGCCGAGCTTAATTTAAGTTTGTTAGTTGCTCTCTCTTAATGTTTTAGAATTGGCATTTTTAGAGAGCGATCGCGTTTATCCTTCTCACCTGCGTTAATGTTTGGGCGAATCGTTGCCACTTGGAAACAGTAAAGGTTTTCAGGTGGCAATTTTTTAGCTAATTTTTAGATAAATTGGTTGAACAAAAGAGCTTTTTAGGGCCGCCAAATGACTCCTCAAGTATTGCTGCTAATCGGCAAGGTCACGACAGTAATACTCAGTCGATAAATTCACTAGAATATCTCTGTCAACTGAAGTTTTATTTTTCCAAAAAGTGCTTTCGGTACCTGTCCTTAACGCATTGCATACGTCTGATGCGGCTTGAAGAATTTGGCGAGGATTGTTTTGAGCTACTTGCCTTAACTGTGGGTTAAGTGTGGGAGAACTTGCTAAAAGACCTAAATACTCTTCAAGAAATTGCTGATCTCTAGTTTGAACTATTTCAACCGCTTTTTCTCCACAGAGGCGATCGAGATTGAGGGTTGAACCACTAGTCGTTCTCATATAACACACTGACGCATCAGTGCTTGGGACAGTAGAGTAGTCAAACTGCTGAGAGGCAAGAACGGAGTGATTATGGCTTCCTACTAAATTTATTAATAGAGTATTTACTAATAGGCTAGAGGTTGTCAGAAGTCTCAGGTTTTTCATTGGAGTATTTCATATTGAACCTTCATAAGTACAGCAAATACAAGTATAAACGCAAGATACCTGTTGCAAATAAGTTTCATTTTTAATTTAACCTTTGAGATTTTAACTTAATCTTTGTAATTGTTAATAATAAGTTGGTGATTAGAAATTCATATATTTTCTAACTTAAGTTTTTGCTTTTTATAAGCTTCTCTTAGCCTCTACTTAAACTAAGAATTCTTATCTTTCCTAGATAATCAAACTGCCTATTGGTAACAACCTTTTCAGAATTTCAAAGAGGCTGTAGTGAATCTATCAAGACGTAAATTTTTTGCCCTGGCAGGGACATCGGCTGCGGGTGCTGTATTGTTATCCCCTTTGGAAGCTTTTTATGCTAAACCCTCGATCGCTGCTGGGCCTTACGGTAATTTAGTCGCTGATCCAAATGGAGTCTTAGATTTACCAGCTGGGTTTACCTATCGCAGGCTGTCTGAAACGGGGCAAACCATGACCGATGGTTACAGAGTGCCTGGTGGTCATGATGGTATGGGTGCCTTTGCAGATGCCAGCGGCAATACGGTTCTCATCCGGAACCATGAACTCGCTCCTACCTCTAGTAATGGCTTGAGCGCTCCCAGCACCAGGAAGTACAACACCAACGCTAGGGGCGGCTGCACTAAGTTGGTGGTTAGTCCCACTCGGACTCTGGTATCGCATCGAGGTGTGTTGGCAGGAACGATTCGTAACTGTGCTGGTGGTCCGACCCCTTCAGGCTCTTGGCTAACCTGCGAGGAAACCTTTGAAACCAACAATACCAAGAGGCACGGCTACGTATTTGAGGTTCCCAGCAGCGCAACGGGGTTTGTGACACCTGTGCCGCTAACCGCGATGGGACGTTTTAATCATGAGGCTGCTGCTGTAGACCCCAACACAGGGTATGTCTACATGACGGAAGACCGAGGAGATGGGCTTTTCTATCGCTTCATTCCCAACCAAAGAACCAACTTGAGTGCTGGCGGCACTTTATCTGCTTTAAGGATCACGGGTTCCTCCGGAATCAATACCGCCACGGGTTTCCCCAAAAATACTGCTAGAACAGTGGACTGGGTGACGATCGCGAATCCCGACCCTTCAACGGATACCGTTAGAACAGAGGGATTTAACAAGGGAGCAGCGAGATTCTCTGGTGGAGAGGGGATCTTTTACGGCGGTGGTTATGTTTACTTCACCTGCAAGAGCGGCGGTAGTTCTGGAGATGGGCAGATCTGGCGCTATTCACCTGCTAACAATACTGTCGAGCTTTATATTGAACCTAACAACTCCGGTGTCTTAGACAATCCTGACAATATTGTTGTTGTGCCAAACCGAGATATCTTCCTCTGCGAAGACGGCGATGGAACAGACTTTATCCTAGGTGTCACCCCCAGTGGCAGTCTTTATAAGTTTGCTCGGAATGCCCTCAATACATCAGAGCTGGCTGGAGTTTGCTTCTCTCCCGATGGTCAAACGATGTTCGTGAACATGCAAACTCCTGGCATTACCTTTGCAATTTGGGGTCCCTGGTAAGCAACTAATGCTGCGATGATTGAGTGACCTCGTTCAGCGATCGCCACCCTTTATAGTCAAAGAGCGATCGCTGAATTCCAAATTATTTGCTCGACTGCACCCACTCGGTAATCCCAGCCGCAATCGCCTCAGCTAATTTCTGCTGCGCCTTGGGATCGACAATCCACTCGAATTCTTCTGGGTTAATCATGAAGCCCAATTCGAGCAAGACCGCAGGAGCGACGGTCGGACGAGTTAAAGCTAAGTTATTCCAATAGACTCCATAGGAAGGGCGATCGAGCTTTTCTACGAGATAGTCATGCAGAAACACAGCGAGACTGTTGGCTTGGGGATTGTACCAAAACGTGGAAACACCTTTGGTTTTGATCGCGTCACCGTTGTCTGGGAGGGCGTTGTAGTGCAGGCTAAGGGCGATCGCGGGTTCTAGTTTGTTAATTTGGTTTACCCGATCTTGGGGATATAGGTCTTCATCGCCTTCGCGGGTCATATAGACGGTGGCACCTCGCTTGAGCAACTGCTCTCGTACCAGTTTAGAAATAACCAGCGTCACATCTTTTTCGGGATATCCGGTGGGGCCTTTCGATCCTAAATCGTTGGGGCTGCCATGGCCTGGGTCGAGCAGGATGGTGATGCCCTGTAGAGATCGGTTTTTAGATTTCTGAGATGTTTGGGGAGGATGGCGCAAGGACAAGACCAAGCTGGTGCCTTCGTACCGCAGTTTATAACCCCACTGTTGATCTGACTTCAGTTGCAAGGTGTACTGTACCTGAGTTGGAGCAACTTGTTGCCAATCTAGTCGAGAAATTAGGCGATCGGGGTTGACATAGATAGTGTCCGTCTGGGCGGTGGTGTTGAAAAGATTGAGGGTAAAAGTGCGATCGCCCTGTTGCACGCTCACAGGCACAGGGGCTTGCAAGGGAAACACCACTTCTGTCCATCCAGGAACCTGACGAGAACTAATGCTGCGGATCAGCGATCGTAGTGGCACTGTGCTGGACGCCAGTCGCGTTTCCTTTTGGTTGATCCAAGCGCCATAATCTAGGCGCAACCAATCTCCTTCTCTGCCTGTCACAGCGGCTCGCGTTCCTTTCGGCAAGGGAGTGAGACGAGAGTAGTCAGTAGTGGGGCCTGTGCGAGTGGTGCCTGCCTCGGCTGTCACCTCTGCCACTTCCAGTTGATTCGGGGCCAAAATAGTGACTTTGCCAGGAGCCGCTTGCGTCGTGCTCGCCCCTTTGGAACTGAGTTGAAATTGTGGTTGACCTAAATTTCCAGGGGTAGTTGCGGTGGTGCAGCCTTGATATTGCCCGATCGCGGAGCCAATGGTGGGTTGGTTTTGCTGAGTCAGCACCGCCGAGTTTTCTGGCAGATTCACCGCTTGGGTTTGACCCTGTAACGGAATCGTTTGGTTACCGAGCTTGACGCTGACCTGAGCTTGCGGTGGCGCGATCGCGCCAAAACAAATAGATTCTCCAGGCAAACGAGCGATATCAACAGCAGGAGTCAAAGAATCTTTGGCGAAATTTAACCCAGTGGGCACTTCTGGCTGAGCGGCTTGACGAGTCACCTTGAGCTGAATGGTTTGGTTTTGGTAGCGCAGGGTGAATAAATTCTCGCCAACTTGCAGCGGAAACGTAGGCGCAAAATGCCCTGCCGCACTGCGTTGAATTGGGCGATCGTTGACCAGCACTTCTCCAGAGGGGGGAGCGGTGCCAATTAAGAAAATGCGATCGCTAGTGGTCTCATGGTTATTCGGTGGGTAGGCCAGGTACAGCGGTTGTGCTGCTATTGTCACGGTTTGCCACAAGACGGCACTACAAGTTCCGACACCAATCGCTGTCCATCCCAAAATTCTGTTCATATCTTTTCTGTCCCTTGGCCTTGTTCATTGTGTCTCCCTAGGGTTTTGTGTTGCAAGTAAGAAGACTTCATCAAAAAAACAAAAAGATTGTTAAATCTAGCTGGTATGGTACTTTAACCAGCATTAATACTCTTGCAGAGTGATAAGGAATACTGTAAAGCAGTCTGCTTTGGTAATAAATTTAACTTTAATTTCCGTAGTTTGAATACCGTAGATTTCCGCCCAAAACCGTCCATGTCCTTTGAGTAGAGGAATTCTATGAGCCTAAACTTCGCTGAGCTGTTTGACGAAAGCTATTATCTGGCAACGAATCCTGATGTAGCTCTTGCGCTTGCTTCAGACGCATTCACCAGTGGTCTCGATCACTTCACTCGGTTCGGTCGTTTAGAGGGGCGAGACCCCAGTGCTTTTTTTGACACCAAGTACTACCTCAGTACCAACCCGGATATTGGTGTAGCGATCGCTGCTGGAACTATCCCTAGTGCCATTGATCATTTCGTGCAGTTTGGGCAGACAGAGGGACGTGAGCCAATTTTTCTGTTTGATAGCAACTACTATTTGGCAAAAAACCCTGATGTGGCTCAGGCTGTGGCAGCGGGCATCTTTAGCAGCGCCTATGACCACTTTTTGGAGTTCGGGCAACGAGAAAGTCGGAGCTTCGGCCCGTTTTTCGATACCAACTATTACCTCAGCACCAATCCTGACGTAGCTCAGGCTGTGGCAGCAGGAACGATTAGAAGTGCAGTGAGCCACTTTCTGCAATTTGGCCAAGTGGAGAGGCGTGACCCCACTCCCTTATTTGATAGCGACTACTATTTAGCCCAGAACCTCGATGTAGCTCAGGCAGTAGCAGCAGGCGCTTTCAACAGTGGTTATGAGCACTTTGCTTTGTTTGGACAAGGGGAAAATCGCAGTCCGAGCCCGGCTTTTGACGGGAGGGCTTACTTGGCGCGTTATACCGATGTTGCCCAAGCGGTGGCAGCAGGAATCTTCAAAAGCGCTTTCGAGCATTTTGCCTTGTTTGGCCAAGCGGAAAACCGTCTGGGAGTCAATGCTGCTCCTGTGGTCGGCAATCAAGCAATCACGACCAACGAAGATGTGGCGATTACCGTCAATGGCTTGCTGAATACTAGTGATAGCAATGGTGATGCGATCGCGATCGCCAGTGTCGGTCCAGCCGCAAATGGCACTGTGACCATCAATCAGGACGGCACCCTCAGCTACACACCCAACCTCAACTTCAACGGTAGTGATACCTTCACTTATACAGTGGCTGATGCCTTTGGTGGGACCGCGATCGCCACGGTAAGTGTCTTAGTGAATCCATTGCCGGATGTTCCGATCGCGACTAACGACACGGTCTCCACCAGCGAAGATACCCGACTGACGATTAGCAGCAATCTTCTCTTTACTAATGACATTGAGCCTGACGGCCAAACCTTACTCATTACTGGCTTTACCCAACCTGCGAATGGCTCGGTAGTAGGGAATGGTGACGGTACTTACGTCTACACGCCCAACGCCAACTTCAATGGCACAGAGAGCTTTACCTACACTGTGACTGATGGCCTCGACGGTTCTGCTACGGCAACGGTGACGATCTCGGTTGGAGCTGTTAATGACACCCCAACCCCTGGATCTGACAGCTTGACCACAAATGAAGATACATCCCTCAGCTTTACCCAAGCGAACTTACTCACGAACGATTCGGACGTTGAAGATGGACTGCTGACAGTTACAAGCTTTACTCAACCTACAAGTGGCAGTTTAGCCAGAGATAACAACGGCAACTACCTCTACACCCCTGCCCCCAACTTCAACGGCAGCGCCAGCTTTACTTACACCGTTACAGATAGCAATGGTAGTTCGGCGATCGCTACAGCCAACCTAGTGATGAACTCGGTCAATGACTTGCCCCTTGTCGGCAGCAATACCGCGACCACAGTTGAAGACACGGCTTTAACTTTAAACGCAACAGACTTACTCGCCAATGACTCCGATACAGAGATTGGAGAGTTGCTCATTACTAGCTTTACCCAACCTGGGAACGGCAGTTTAGTGGGTAACAATAACGGCACTTATCTGTATACACCCAACTCCAACTTCAACGGCAGCGATAGCTTTACTTACACCGTTACCGACAGCAATGGTGGCACCGCTAGTAGTACGGTGACTCTCAGTGTGACTTCAGTTAACGATTTGCCGATCGCGACTGGAGACAGCTTTAGTTTGGATGAAGATGGCACGCTGACCATTACTGCCAACAATCTGCTGCTCAACGATCGAGATGCAGATGGCACCCCGCTGCTGATCACCAATTTCACCGCTGCTTCCAAGGGGCAATTAGTCGATCGAGGCGGCAATACCTACCTTTACACCCCAGAGCCTGGGTTTAGTGGCAGCGATAGCTTTACTTACACCATTACAGATGGCACCAGCAATAATGCAACGGCAGTAGCTGTGGTCACGCTCACCGTTAATGCGGTCAACGACATCCCCATTGTTGGCAATGATGCGTTTACCACCAATGAAGATACAGTGCTCACGCTCAATGCCACCAACTTATTGACGAACGATTCTGATGTGGAAGGAGAACCACTAGCGATCGTTAGCTTCTCGCAACCGACGAATGGCAGTGTTATGGGTTTTGGCAATGGCACATATCTCTACATGCCCAAGGCAGACTTTAGTGGCAGCGATAGCTTTACGTACACTGTCCGAGATGGTGTAGGTGCGACAGCAGTAGCCAACGTTAATCTCACGGTGGTTAAGGACACGAATGTTCCGCCCATCGCCCTAGATGACTTTGTGACAACCAATGAAGACACGGCGATCGCCAGCTTCAACGCCTTTGCGAACGATACTGATGTCGAAAATACTCCGCTTACCCTCGTCTCGTTTACCACGCCTGATCAAGGCACTGTCACCTTTAGCGAGGAAGGGGTCTTTACCTACCAGCCTAATTTTGGCTTCAACGGTAGCGATAGCTTCAGCTACACCGTCAAGGATGGCAACAACGCTACGGCCTCTGCCACCGTTCGCATCGGGGTTAATGCAGTCAATGATGCGCCTGTGCTCAATCCTGAGGCTGCACCTCTATTAACGGCGATCGCCCCTACTGCCACCGACAGTCCCGGTAATATGGTGTTTGAGTTATTGGGTACCCAAGTCACGGACTCGGACGTAGGTGCCCTCTCAGGCATTGCCATCACAGAAGCGAATGATGCTAGCGGCACTTGGCAGTACTCCCTCGATAGTGGCAGTAATTGGACGGATATCTCTGGAGTTTCAGAAAAGTCAGCTCAGTTATTAGCTGGCGAAGAACTGATTCGCTTCCAGCCAGAACCTAATTTCCTTGGCCTCGCCACCTTTACATTCCACGCTTGGGATCTCACAGATGGCCAAAACGGCGAGACCATCGACTTAACCACGAGTGGTGTAGGCGGTAGTAGTGCCTTTAGTAGTGGTACCGAAACCGCCATGCTTCCAGTTGTCATCGGCGGTATAGTTCTCGATCCGTTACCCGGAACCGGATCTGGAATTTAATTCCGACCACTTGAAGCATTGATTAATTAGCAGCGGGGGTGTGCGAAGGTATGCCCTCGCTTTCGCTTATAAACACGAATGCGATCGCGTCCCTCCTAAAATTTGGCTACTATTTTGGATACAAGTAGCCATGCCCAGAGTCTTTGAGGCTTCATACTGAACAGCATGACCAGCAATCCCAACTCATCTCAGTCTCACTCGCCTATGTCTGCGCCGGAACCCGGCTCACCTGACTCTAACTCTGGCGCTAACAGCCTTAATGGTGCGGCGAGTAATCAGCTTTACCAAGAAAACTTAGCGGCTAACCAATCATTAGGGGCACTAACGAGTAATTCGTTACAAAAGTCGCGGCAGCCTGTCGTGCGGCATACCCAGTCTCAGAAAGGGGTTCCGGGTAGCTCGCCAGCGACTACTGCTGCTACTTCCGTCATGATCTTGGCCGCGATCGCCATCATGCTGATTGGGTTTGGATTGGATAATGCTTGGTTTGGTTGGGCAGGGGCTTTGGTGGCTTTGCTGCTGTCTTTGCAGGTGGTGTGGCCTGTTTGGCAACCTGCGATCGCCGAGTTATTCCCCCGACAAGAGCAATCGGTTTGGATCGGCACCGTAGGACTGATTGCAGCTCTGGTGGGTCTTTATCAACTTACTGGCTTCAATCAGCGCCTGAATAATTGGATCAATCAGTTAAATTGGGATGCGGTTGGAGCGTTAGGCGAAGTCTTTGGCGCGTTAGGGCAGATTTTAATTGCGGTTTTAGCGGTTTATATTGCTTGGCGACAGTATGTAATTTCTAAAGACCTGACAATCCAGCAGAACCTTATTACTCAACAGCAAACTATCGACACTTATTTCCAAGGTATTTCAGATCTGGTGTTGGATGACCAAGGGTTGCTAGAAGATTGGCCCCAAGAACGGGCGATCGCGGAGGGCCGTACGGCTGCCATCTTTAGCAGTGTGGATGCGGGTGGAAAAGCCAAAATTATTCGGTTCCTCTCGCGGGCCAAGCTGCTAAGTCCATTAAGGCGCGATCGCCGGTTGGGCCGAGCAATTTTGGATGGGGTTGGCGGCTACGAAGAAGACCGAATTCATGGGGTCCGAGTCATTGACTTGGGAGTGATGCTGGCTGGGGCAGATTTGTCTGGGACTGATCTCCGCTGGACTGACTTAAGCGAAGCCAATTTAGTCCGGGCGAATCTCAACAACTGCGACCTAGTAAAAGCCAACTTAGCCAGAGCAATTTTGTATGAAGCCAAGCTGCAAAAGGCTGACCTAGAAGGCACCCGTCTGTTCTATGGCAACCTTGATACTGCCACTCCTCGCAGCCGCACCGAGGCTCCTGACTACCGGGCTGGCCTGCATACAGGGGCAGTTGTAGAAAACGCCGATCTCACGGGGGTAAAGCTGTCGGAAGATCAACGCTGCTACTGCTGTGCTTGGGGCGGTTCCAAAACTAGAAATACGATCATGGGCGGCTGCGAAGGCATTCCCAATCTGCTAGGTCGCTAACTCCTGATCTTTAATCAACATATCCAGTAAATAAAAGTACCAACGCTATCAATGACTCCGTTGGTACCACTAGAAATGGAATGCTGAGGCTCACGAGTACAATTCGCCAAGCTCGTTTGAGCTTTACATTTAACCAAATACTTATCCCAAGCAAGATCGATATAACTAAAGCAAACTTTCTATTTAAGGTGAGCCAGTCGCTCTCAGACACATTAATCAGTGGGTTTTCTAACCACAGCATCCGACGCTCAAAGCTAGTTAATCCTAGGTTGTCTTGAACGTAAACAAAGGGTTTACTAAAGCTAGCTCGGTAATCATATCCACCAGAGCACTTTAGTATCTGCTGACCGTACTTGACGTTGCACTGAGTTAAAACCGTGCTGGTTTGGTGGCCATAAGTGAACTCAAGTTCAAGTAGCTGCCCTTTCAAATGAGTTGTACATCTAGCAGAAGTTTTTACCGGATCTCGTCCGATGCACTGAAAACGGTGCCCTGATAGAACAATACGCTGAGCATCTACACCAACTGTAAAAGCAGCGATCGGTACTGAGATAAATAGTGGCCCGGATAAAACAAGCAAGGCGATGGCTAAGCCAATGAAGCTGGAAAGAATGTAGTTATATCGCTGCTCTAGAAATCCAGTCTGCACACTCATAAGCTGTTGCAACTCGTTCTAACCTCTATGGACAGACTAAAATCTTTGCTGTTCCCCAGAAGCATGGCTATTGGTGCTCATTGTTTAGCTTTAGCGATCGCTCTACCTCGCTACTAATCTGAAGTTTGGAGAGAGTTGTATTCTTTACCATCCCAGTAGATCGTGCGGCTAGCTGATGCTGCTTTTGCCATCAAAATTCCTTCTCCTAGAGCCGAGATTGACGGATATTTAGCTATCTCTTCTTCAGGGACGACTGCCCAAATATCATCGGCACCCAACTTGTCGGGATCATCAATGATAGTTGCCTGCTCTGTACCACCCTGAAAAATTGCCATCACTAAAGGAGAACTCAAGCCATTTTGAACTGGTTTTTCTTGCAGCATTAAGGCAATATCAATTTTGCTGTCGCCGTTAAAGTCTCCTCGCAGATATAGAGGTCTGATGTCCCTAAAGACCATGACATAACGTTCATTCAACTTTTGCTTAAAAAAAGATTCTCTAACCCATAGAGGCACGTTGCTATATCTAATTTGGGCAATAAATGAGGATTGGTCTGACCCATCGCCATAGCCTTGCACTGTTTGCGGATCATACGTAGTGTCATAACTAGCAGTTTGCGGAGAGCGCTCAGACGGCCTAGTAGGACTACTCTCTGCTCCAGGAGTTGAGGTTGGAGTTGGAACCTGATTTTGGGAGTTCTGTGCAGTCTCCACCGAACTATTCGAAGCACGATTTGTGGAACAAGCGATCGCAAACCATAACAGAAGACAAATTGTTGTCCAACGAGCGATTGAAGTTTTCTTCATAGAGTTTTCTCCTCCTTTTGTCGAGGTGAAGATTTCTTTTTGGTTTTAATTTTTTTTGAAGAGAATGCGGAGCGATCGCCTCCATAGAGTCACATGCGATCGCTATTTCTAAAGCATGATTAACCCTGAAGATATAAATACAGGCTGAATTAAAGGCTTTTCGCAAAACCCCATCTTCCTGTCTGTAGCACGCAGAATGCCTGCACTACAAATAAATTCAAGGAGTAGGAAAATTAAGGTGCAAATAATAATTTTCTAGAGAATTTTTCTCCGGTATTGAGTAGTTACTTGCTCAATAAAAGCTTGCCATTGCGGTGCTGGAGTCCAAATTTGCTGTAAGTCTTGGAGTGCTGCTTCAGGAGCAACATTTTGGCAAAGGGTGCGGTATAAAAACATAAATGCTGAAACCCGCATATTGGCAGCACAATGGACAAACACTTTTTTGTCGTGGTTAGCTGCCATCACCTCAAAGAAATTCAAAGCATCCTCAACCTGCGGTTTTTCCCAATCAACTGGAATGTGAATATATTCCATCCCGTAACTCGTAATGATTTCTGCTTCGTTTTGCAGCGCATTCGTTGAGGTGGATAGCGCTAAATTCACCACAGTTTCGTAACCTGCGGCTTTAATGGCTACGAACTGCTCGACACTCGGTTGCCCGGCTGTGCCGATTTTGTCAGAGAGGCTGAGGAAAGCTCGAATTTCTGCAAGTTTAGGAGTATTCATTTCAATCTCCTGATCTATTGCTGAGTCTATGGTTAATCAGCGCGGGGCGATCGCTCAGAGTAATAGCAACTAAGGGTATATTCATCACAAGGTCAGCGTGCAAGTACTGGCAGGCTAGAGACGGATCATGCGCCCTCACTATTCTTTTGTAGTTCCTATTTATAACGAAGAAGCTACCATCCCAGAGCTGTATCGCCGCATTAGCAGCATCATGGACCGCATGGATGGGCCAGTGGAGTTGATATTGATTAATGATGGCAGTCGCGATCGCTCTTGGGAACTATTGCGGGAGCTGCACCAACGTGATGCGCGGGTTTGCTACTTGAGCTTGGCTCGCAACTTTGGCCATCAAATTGCAGTGACGGCGGGGCTAAACTTTGCCCGTGGGCAAATTGTGGTGATTCTGGATGCGGATTTGCAAGACCCACCAGAACTGATCCCCGACATGGTGGAAAAGTGGCGGCAAGGCTATCAAGTGGTTTATGCCCAACGCACGCAGCGCCAACGCGAAGGTTGGTTTAAGCGTTTCACGGCCTATGCTTTCTATCGCATCCTGAAGCAGTTAGCCGATGTCGAAATCCCCACCGATACGGGAGACTTTTGTTTGCTCGATCGCCAAGTGGTGGATGTGCTGAATGCGATGCCAGAGCGAAATCGTTATATTCGAGGGCTGCGATCGTGGGTCGGGTTTCGGCAAACCGCAATTTTGTTTGAGCGGAACCCTCGCTTTGCTGGAGATGTGAAATATACGTTCCGCAAGTCCTTGGGGCTAGCTGTGAATGGGTTAGTTTCGTTTTCCAAAGTACCGCTGCGCATTTCGACTTATATTGGGCTATTTTCTGCGGCGATCGCGCTTTGTATGGCAATTTTGGTGCTTTACTGGCGATTTTTTGCCCCTGGTTCACCTTTGACTGGCTACGCGGCTATTATTGTGGCGGTCTTTTTTCTGGGTGCGGTGCAATTGGTCAGCATCGGTATCCTGGGCGAATACATTGGCCGCATCTACGAGGAAATCAAAGGTAGGCCCCTCTACACCCTTGCAGAAGTGCAGGGATTCCACGAAGCAGAGACCCCCAGCCCTCAAGTAATCTCTAACGGTCACGCAGAGCGTCGATAACGGCCAACATGAGGCAGGAAACCAGCCAACCGTTAACCGCTAAGTACTACCTACTCACTACCCACTGCCACTACCTGTCCCGTCTCTGCCGATCGCCGCGCGGCGTCTGCCACTTTCAAAGCATACAAACTGGCCTCTGGTGACACATATAAAGGAGTGCCTTTATAGAGATGATCTAAAACATTGGCTGTGTCTTTCGCGAACAAACCCCGTCGTCCGCCCACCTCAACCACCTGCTCGCCAGCAGCTTGAATTAAAGTGCCGCGATCGCCATCAAAGACTAAAGCTCCTTGGATTCCTTGCACTTCAAAGGTACGAGCCGATTGCCATAGGGTTTCCCCTTTGCCATAGGTGACTTCAGCTAGCACCCCATTGGCGAAATTCAAGTGGGCGGTGCACAAGCAAGCCTGATATAAACCAGAGTCTTGATCGGCTTCAGGTTGCCTCCAGTAACGCGCCTGACAACTTACAGTTGTAACTGTGCCAAACAAATCGGTTAAGCGATGAATCCGGGAAGTAGCACCCAAAAAGGGAAAGCCAAACAGTTCTGGCTGGTAAGTCCATTTTTGCGGCGCGGGATTTTGGGGATTGATTGTGGCGTAGCGGGCGTAAAAGACGGAGCCAATCTGCGGCAAAGATTTCCGTAGGGCCTGATGCAAGCCGCCCAAGAGTTCAATATGCTCGACATGCAGTAATTTGTTTTGGGTTCTAGCTAGGGCAATCAGCATCTCTGCCTCGGCTACATCCAAAGCCAAGGGATACTCAACCACGACATGCTTGCCTGCTTCTAGGGCGGCTCGGGCGATCGCTCCGTGATCCCGATTTACCGTACAGATCACCACCAAATCAATTTCCGGGCGATCGAGTAAGGCTGACCAATTGTCCAACGCCTCAGCTTGGTAAGTTTGGCTAAAGGCAACGGCTCTTTCTAGCTCGTGGCCCACTACTGCTACTAGTTGCGATCGCGAATCCGCTTGAAATGTCTCTGCTCGTAACTTTGCGGCATAGCCAGTCCCAACCAACCCTACATTGAGGGGAAATGGAACCATATCTTTGAAGAAATGCGTGGTCACAGCTACAAATCCAAGTCAGTACTAATGAACAAGATGGCGAATCTATAGATTACCGAATTGTTCTAATCCAGGTAGATAGTTTTAGCTCCAACCCGACTAACTAGCGTAGTTAATGAATTCTAATAAAACAGATAATTCTTACTAATTTATCGCTTGATTTTGGGACTAATAGAATTCCATTTGTCAACCGCTAAACCCTCATAGCATCTTACTTCTAAGCCATAAATCTAATGAATAGGCTGAGAAAGGAACCGGTAAAAGCCATTTAGTCAAGCCTTTACCCGTCCCATAAGTATAAGTAGATCAAATGACCAAATTTCATTACGAATCCCATTCAACCCAACACCTGATTTGGTGTTACAAGTTTTAATTTTTCCCGTAGTATCTAGAAGTGAAGCTGATGAAGGAAGCCATTACTCAGGAAGATGCCTGAAGTCGCCTTTCTACAGGCTTTACGTGCCGATTCATTGAACAGAGAGGACTACTGCATGCCAACTTTTAAGGTCACCTTGATCAACGAAGCTGAAGGGCTCAACACCACTATTGAAGTTCCTGATGACGAGTACATTCTTGACGCCGCAGAAGAGCAGGGAATTGACCTTCCTTACTCCTGTCGCGCTGGTGCTTGCTCTACCTGTGCTGGTAAGATTACCAGCGGCAGCATTGATCAAAGCGATCAGTCCTTCTTGGATGACGATCAAATCGAAGCTGGTTTCGTGCTAACTTGCGTGGCTTACCCCACCTCTGATTGCACCATCCTGACCCACCAAGAAGAAGAACTGTACTAAAAAATTCGTTTTGTCGGGCCAGAGAGAAATGCTAATTGGTTGATTTCTCTCTGGCTCTCACCAAGGTTCTAAACCTTTTTGCTAAAAGAGGAACTTAGATGATATTGGTCGAGGGAGTGGGCAGGAGTGCGAGTTGCACTGCCTGCCTTATTTTTTAGCTTCTAGGAGCCGTTTGGGGAGACGGAGTGCGCCAAAAGGTCAGCGCTTGACTAATCGGTTGAATCTGAGTGCCTGGATAGTAGAAACTCAAAATTTTCTGATTGGTCCAGCCCAACTTACCTAGACGGTAGGAGCCAGTTTGGCTTAACCCTACGCCGTGTCCCAGCCCTCCTCCCACAAAGGCGTAACCTTTGAGAACTTTGTTGGCTCCGTAAATGGGGTCTAAGTAAAAGAGGGTGCTGTTGGGTGGGTAGAAAGCGTTGAGAATGTCATCTTTTTCTAACTCGATCGCGCCTCGATCCGTTTGTGCCACCATCTTCAACACTCGTCCCGCAGGCGATCGCTCGGTGACCTGGAGTTGTTGAATAGCTGTGAAATCAGCTAAGGGATGTTTATTGCTCTGCAAATATTGCTTCAGATCTGTGGTCAGTCGAGGTAAACTGCCCTCTTCGCGCCAGCGGAACATATCCCACCCCTCTTCATTGAAGCCTTTACGCTGAGTAATAAAGGCCCGGAAGTTTTGCTCATTGGCTAAGCTGCGCTGCGATAAATCCCAAATGTTAGCGGCTGAATCGATCACGGCTTGCAAGTAAGGCCGAGGGGCTCCATTCCAGACATCACTAAAGGGCGCGGTTACTCCACCTGTGGTCGAGGAGTATAAAGCGTCCACGAGTTCGTTTTGGTAAGTCAAGACCAAGCCCCGAGTCGCTGCGATCGCGCGATCGGCTTCAGGCACGGTTCCAGTTAATCCCCAATACACTTGGCATTGGGTATCGGCACAAAGCTCGTAACCATCGATCGCGAAGCGGCGTAAGTTGCGTAGGGCGTAAGTACGAGCCAAAATTGCTTGGGCTTCGACCGCAGGCTGGGGGGCTCCAGCCCCAATTTCGTGCGGCACAACGCCTCGCAAGTACGTTTCGATAGGTACTTGATTAACGAGAGTATAGGTGCCGTAAGAGTTGGGTTGCAGGCGTATTGTTCCAGCATAAAGCCGACTGGTTTGCTGCTCTTTGGCTATTTGTTCGGGACTTTTGTTTTTCTCTTTACTGCCCGGCGTGACCTGAACCAAACTGCTACTACTACTGACTTGGAACTGATCCCGGGTGTAGCGGTAGCCATCTACGATAAACGAGGCTTTCGGGACTTGGGAAAGAACTTGTGAATCAATATACGCAGTCGCATTACCTTGGTCTTGCAAGCTTTGCAGTAGTAAACGCCGCAGGAGCGGGGAACTGTACACATCCCGCTTAGCCCAAACTTGCCAGCGTTCCGGCTGGGCGACTTCAACTTCAATCCCTTGAGCCTGCCACTTGGCAGCGCTGTCTTCAGCACTCTCGAAGCTGCGGTGAGTACTCAGGACCACTCGTTCATTGACTTGTGGTTCTGGTAGTGGCTGCATCACCACATCCATCTTTACCTTGGTAGTGCTTAAGGTTTGGCGGATGGGGCCTGTCGTAAAAGTTAGGGTCAGGCGATCGCCCGCTGGGGCTTGCAAAGTTAGTTCATCGGTGGGTTTGGTGCCAAATCGTTGCACAACGCCAAGTTGTAGCTCTGGTTCTGGGGGCGCAGCAGAGACTCCTGCCTGGACTCCTAAGCCTGCTAAGCAGGAAGCAGCGATCGCCATACCAGATAACTCAAACCAAGGGAGACGCAGTGGGTTTCTCTGAACCTTGGGGTTTTTAGCTTTAGAGGAAGCAATGGGTTGAAGCGGTTGGCTCACAGGTCGCGGCATCGCAAGAAGACTTCTTTGACAGAATACGGCAGTTCGACGAAAAAAACAGGGAAAAAGATCCGTAATTTTCATCAGGCTTAACAATCTCTTTCCTGGCTGCTCAGCAAGTCGCAGCGACAAGAGAAATTATAAAAAATGTTGCAAATCGTAGTCGGAATGAGTATGATTTAGGACATAAGCAATCATCTCTCCGCCGCAGCCGATGGCCAGAATTGAAAATATTCCCATCCAAAAAATTCGTCGTCCTTTGTTTCGACAAAACGACCCTGCTAAAGTTGCCGCTTTGATGACTTCTATTGAGGCAGAAGGCTTAAGAGAACCCATTGATGTTTTAGAAGTTGAGGGCGAGTACTATGGGTTCTCGGGTTGCCACCGTTTCGAGGCTTGTAGTCGCTTGGGTCATGAAATGATCCGCTGCAACGTTCGTCGTGCGCCTCGCTCAGTTTTGCAGATGCACCTGGCCTAAAGCTGAAAGTAGCAACCGAGTAAACTGCCTTTTGTATTAACCCTGACATTTATCATCCTGACATTTAGCGATGACTATCTAACTGGCATAATCTAGTTGCAAGCTGGATGGTTAGCTAACAAAATCCTTGAGTTACCTACGGAGATATTATGCAAGCCCAATCTAAAGGTATCGCCATCAATATCGGTATTAGTGAAGCCGATCGCAAGGAGATTGTGGACGGACTTTCCCGTCTGCTGGCAGATACTTACACGCTTTACCTCAAGACTCATAACTTCCACTGGAACGTGACGGGTCCTATGTTCCAGACGCTTCACCTCATGTTTGAGACTCAGTACACCGAATTAGCTTTGGCTGTGGATCTAATTGCTGAGCGAATTCGTGCCCTCGGATTTCCTGCTCCTGGCACCTACAGCGATTTTGCCCGAATTAGCTCGATCGACGAAACTCCGGGTGTCCCCACCGCCGACGAAATGATTCGTCTCTTGGTAGAGGGTCAGGAAGCTGTGGTTCGCACTGCTCGCTCTGTTTTTCCAGCTACGGAGCGGGTTAATGATGAACCAACGGCTGACCTGCTAACGCAGCGGATGCAAATTCATGAAAAAACAGCTTGGATGTTGAGAAGCCTACTCGATCAGTAAGATCTCGAATCATTACTTGGGACGTCATCAACTTCAGACTCACGAATGGGTAGAAAATGAGATGGTATTACTTCAGAGCTACCCGTTGAAGTGTAAGTAGGATGATCCCAGCGAACTCTCCAGACTACACCCATCAGTTGCGATCGCTTATGCAACCGATGGGTGTTTCCAGCTTTAAAGCCCTAGCTCAAAAAGCCGACGTGTCAGAGTGGCAGGTGCGGCAACTGCGGCAAGGACGAGCTACTCAGATGCGGGCCGAAGCCTTGATTAAGCTCAGCCAAGCTCTAAAAATCTCCTTGCCTGAGCTGATTAGCACTTTTTCGCAGGTTGCCCTAGAGCCAGAGGTACGCCCTGTTTTGCCGACAGTCAGTGAAACGGGTTTGGAGGCTGAACTGGTAGCCGTAAAGTTGGAATATGAGCGATCGCAAGCGCAATTGGCTCAACAACGAGAGGCGCTTTGGCAAGAGTTTCAACAATCTGTTTTGCAGGCGATCGAATCTTGGCTTCTGCAATGGCCGACAGCGGCTTATGCAGCTCAACAAAACCCTCAAGCACCAGCGGTCAGACTGCTACCATTACTGCGACCGATTGAAACTTTATTACAGCAGTGGGGAATCGAGGCGATCGCTGAAGTGGGAATGGAACTGCCCTACGACCCAACTCAGCATCAATTGATGGAAGGAATTGCTCAACCTGGCGATCGCGTCCGAGTCCGCTACACAGGTTATCGTCAAGAGGGGAAGCTGCTTTATCGCGCTAAGGTGAGTCCTGTGGTTGCAGATAAGCCCTAAACACCTTCGTTTTAGCATCCTCCAAGATTCAGAACCTACGCCAGTTCAACAATCTCTCATTTGACTGATGCTGCAATTGTGTGGATTTGTTGCAGTAGAAAGAGAGCTGAAGCGTGGAGAAAAATAAAAATGCGTAAGTTAAATATTGGTTTGACCGAAGAACAGCGTCAAGGCGTGATTGGATTGTTGAATCGTGATCTGTCTAACGCTTATTTGCTTCTGATCAAAACTAAGAAATACCACTGGGATGTAGTTGGTCCTCAATTCCGCTCTCTACACCAAATGTGGGAAGAGCACTACCAAGCTCTGACCGAAAACATTGATTCACTGGCTGAGCGCGTCCGGATGTTGGGCGGCTACCCGGTTGGAACTGCTCAAGGCTTCTTGGAAAACGCATCTATTGAAGAGCATGGGGGTGACGTTCCTACAGCTGAGCAAATGGTTTCTAACTTGGTCGGTGACCACGAGCAGGTAATTCGTAATCTGCGTGACCATGTAGACCAGTGCTCCGAAAGCTTCCATGATGAAGGAACTGCCGACTTCCTCACAGGTTTGATGGAACAACACGAAGAAATGGCTTGGATGTTGCGCTCCTTTATTGAAGGGCAGTCAATCCAGCCCGATGGTCAGACTAGTGCAGAACCCAAGCTGACTGTAGCTGCGAACTAAATTAGTTTTGTAGCTTATAAGTCTTAAGGTAAGAGAGGTGAAGCTTAGGCTTTGCCTCTTTTGCTTATGAAGATTAATTGACTGTGATTAGGCGATCGCTACTAAAAAGCCAAAAGTTTTTAGTAAGAATTTCCGTAGAGTCTTTTGTCAGAGTAATTAGCTAATTTCCTGTGGTTAGGCGCAATCGCTGATACAGGTTGAGTCATTTGGCTAGGGGAGTTTTGGGGTCTGCAAAGAGAGAATTGAGTTGTTAAGCGCAAACTTTTTCTTACTTGAAGAGATCTGACCCATATGACACCGGAAGAATTCAGAGAGGCTTATCTAGCAGCTCAAAATGGCCTTGGAAATGATCTGCAAACGCTAGTAAGTCTGTCTAAAAAATTCAGCGAATTGGCAACTAAATTCAGCGAGCTAGCAGATAAAATCCCAGTAAACTACTCAAAAATCAATGAGATTGTAGAAGATTTTATTGATCAACAAGAGCCGTAACCGCTAGTTAAATGATTGAGTAAGCGGTCTTCAGTTCAACTTCAATTGTTTTCACCAAATTCTCTAGAGCGATCGGTTTTGTGAGATACGCACATGCTCCCAAATCGATCGCTTTTTGCTTCTCGCTCTGGAAGGCGTAGGCAGAGGCAACGATGACGGGAACAGCAGACCAGGCAGACGATTTTAATTGCTGAAGCAAAGTCAATCCATCAATGCAAGGTAGCTTCAGGTCGAGGAGCAGTAGCCCAGGTTGGAACTCAGCCAAGGCTGAAAAGAAGTTGAGGCCATCCGGTAGGCTCAGAACCGTGTAACCTTCAGCTTCTAAACAGTCGTGAGTAATTAAGCGATGCAGCTCATTGTCTTCAACAATCAAGATTCGCTCTTTAACAGTGGTTGAATTGTGAAGTTCAGTGATTGTCATCGCTATCTCTATCAAGTTCCTGTAAAGCTTCGAACTTCCTATATTGTGCGTTCAATTTTTTCCGTTGTACTCACTGAACTGGCCGAACTATAGTTAGCAAAATCGCGTAAAAACTGCGCTCTTTGAGCAAATTTTATACCTTCACGGTTTAATCAGTTAGGCAGTATGGTTTTTTCCTAAAGTAGGTATCGCTCCTCTATTACATTTACTGGCGCGATCGCTGCCTCGCTTCATCCCTGCGCTTTCCTTACCGTCTGTCACGCTCTAGTCGCTGAATAGGGGCTTTCCAATACCAGGCTTCAGGATGTCTGCTTGCTAAAACGCTCTTTTCGTAGAGCACCATTGAAAATATAGCCAAACGGCTTGATGCAATCTTGAGGGTATATTTCATTCATGTGGTTAATGCTGATCTCTTTAGCTGCCCTCACTGGAGGCATTTGTGGCTGGATCTTCCAGGGGAACCGTTCCGTTATTCTGGGAGGTGCAATTCCTTGGTTTGGGCTGCTGGCGTGGCTACTCTACAACGAGTATTTCGTCCCCTACCAAGGAGGTGGAGCATCCATGTGGCCGATCGCCCAACTTTTTGCTGGCTCTATAGTGGCTATGGTAGGTGTACTTGCAGCGGTTGCTGTTCGTGAAGTCAAAGCGAGATTGCGTGGAAACAATCGACCATAAAACCGGGCGTTCACAAATTGAACCCGTACAAATCGCTCTCCTATTACGTTTTACGTTTACGGACGCGATCGCTGCCTCGCTTCAGCTCTGTGATCGCCCCACCACATCAGTGCTAAAACAGGAATCCCGATCACTATAGGCACCAGAAATCGGAGATCGGCTGCGGCTACCCCTACTCCGGAAATGGTGAGAGTAAGGAGTGCTGTAATGAAGTATCGGGTGTTAATGCCTTTTCCCAGATGCTTGAGCAGTAGTAATACTGGCCAAAAAATGACAAAGAAGGCTAAGGCAAATAGGAATATACCCAACACCGAATAAAAGACGAAAGTCAAAGACATACAAAAAGCTTAAGACGAGAAGTTCTGCCAAATACCCATTCAGGATGCCCCACAAGCGATCGCGTTGTCATGCTGATGCGATCGCTGTTCCGCCTTACGCCTGTGGTACTTCTAATTTTAGGATCAGCCGAAAACAACATCGATACATTTGTATCTAGAGAAAATGCATGGACTCAAGGCAGCTTTAATTGGATGTCCAAATCTCTACCCTCCCAAAAGTTCATTTTGTTGACGATAGGAAGTGTGGTTATTATTCTTATGCCTTGGGCACTCTGGAAAGTTCCACAGTGGCAGGTAGAACCTCTACAACAACAGATTGATGCGCTGCGATCACCAACGTCAAAAGCTTCGATGCCTCGATCCAAACCTGTCGACCCTGAAAAAATTGCTGCTCTAGAAAAATCACGAATTGATGCTGAGAACGCTACCCGAAGTTGGTTGATCCAAGGAGTTGTTGGTATTTTCGCTGCTGCAACTGCTTTTATTGCCTGGCTCAACTATCAGGCTACGCAAGAAAAACAAGTAGCGGAGCGCTTCAGCAAATCCATTGAGCAACTGGGAAGTGATAATATCCACGTTCGGCTTGGCGGCATTTATGCGTTGGAGCAAATTGCCAAGGATGCGGAGGAAAAGTACTACTGGCAAGTAATGGAAACTCTTACTGCTTACGTACGAGAAAAGTCACCCTACCCACCTAAAACTGAAAAGAAGCCGACCTCGTTTATTCAAGTAGCGCTTCAAAAAGTTGAGGGTGATAACTTTGCAAGCCAACCAAATATTCCACCGCTGCCCCTTGACATTCAGGCTGTGATGACCTTACTTGCTCGACGGAAGCATACCTATGGGCACAAGCTTGAACCCCATCGCCTCAATTTGCGAGCAGTAGACTTGCGACGTTTACACCTTCCTCCTACCGCTCAACTGAGCTCAGCAGACCTTTCAGGCTCTAGTCTCCAACAGGCAGAACTTGCGGGAATCAACTTCCAGCAAGCAGAGCTTTCAGACGCTAATCTACAACAAGTGGAACTTACCGGAGCGAATCTGCAAGAAGCGAAGTTTTGCAGTGCTAACTTGCAATGGGCAAAGCTTTGTGAAGCCAATCTGAGACAGGCAAAGCTACAAGGGGCAGACCTACAAGGGGTAACTCTTTTGAGGTCAAACCTATACCAAGCATGCCTGGTGCAAGCGTGCCTTATCAGCGCGCATCTAACGGGGGCAAATCTGAAGCAGGCAGAGCTTGAAGGAGCTAACTTGCAAGACGCACGACTTTGGTTTGCGAACCTGGCGGAGATAAACCTAATACAGGCGAACTTACAAAACGCGGATCTCATAGGGACGAACTTACAAGAAGCTGACCTTAGAGAAGCGAATCTACAAAGTGCGTTCCTTATGGGAGCAAACTTACGAGGAGTATCCTTTGTAGAAGCGAACCTGGAACAGGTGCGATTTGCATGGCCAGGCTTGCAAAGGGGAATAGGGGTTAAAGGCTTGATACCTGATAGATACAGGTTTGATAGACCAGCTAAAAGATTAGCTTGGTCTCAACTTCAACAAGCTAAGTCTTATAAAGGAGCCGTTCTTCCGTACTATCTCCTCAAGCAACCTCAATCTACGCAGGCAGGAAAGGATAAATCCCCTAGATGAAGATCCCTAGTCATTATAGGAAGAGAAAAAACTGACTCAAGCAGAGATAGCCTACAACCGCGATCAGAAGAACATTAGAGACAATATTCCTTGTCAAATTAACAATGCGATCGCCCTCTGCTTTTTCTGCTAACTCGACCCTAAGTCTTTAAATCTAGAAGCTCGTTCTGCTTAGAAGTTTGACCAGCTGTGTGAAGAATCAGATTTTACCAAAAAATTTTTAAAACAACAAAGCCCGCTCAATTTAATGAGCAGGCCTTATGCAATCGGAGCGGCGGGATTCGAACCCACGACCCCTACTACCCCAAAGTAGTGCGCTACCAAGCTGCGCTACGCCCCGTCGTGCTTTACGACTATACCATAACTTCCCAATTAATTCAGTACAAAAAATCAGAAAACTTTCAGGACTCGAATAGCTTGTAGCAGAGCGGGCACTGCCGAATCAGGCCAACTGCCTTCTCCCCGGCGTCCAGTTTGTAAAATGAAACGCAAGCTGTAGGTATGGGGATAACCTTCGGCTTCTAGCCACAAGAGATCGCTTTCCGCTTCACAGCTAATCTTTTCTTCATCCATTAATTCTGTAGCCATGTGCTGCATGGTGCCAGCAAGCTGCTCCGTCAGGCGGCAGAGATCGTTTAATTCCGCTTCGGTTAACTCAATGGCCCAGTCTGTCCCACCGACTAGCCCTTGAAATTCTTTGGCATTAGGGTCCCAGCCCAGTCGCCAACCGGGTCCACTTTTGACTAATCGTTCCATTTAAATGCTGTGGTATTTGCCCAGAAACTAAGCCTAAAAAGTAAAGGTAGTTCAGCAGACGTACATCCACTCAACTACCCGCTTAAATTAAATTGCATTAACTGCTAAGGCAAGAGCAACCGCGCATCTCCTGGCTTTGGTTGAGGGAGCCTTGGTGAAGTCGGAGTCCCTTGAGGCCGAGTTGAGCCTGATGGAACATTACTCGCTGGGTTCGGGTTGGGTTGAGCCGCTTGACTAGCCCGAGGACTAAACACATTAGTCAAAGCTTGAGCTAACGCATTCCGTTGGACTCGATTTAAACGACCAATAGCTATGCGATCGCCTTCTAGGGGGTTAGTCTTTAAGGTGTCGTACCCTGGATACTGAGATTCCTGCATCAGGCTGTTGGCACCCAAGTAATCAGCCAAGGTTAGTTTCCAGTCCAAGCGGTATCCTGGGGGTCTCCCCTTCACATAAATGTGATAGCGAATTAAGCGTCGAACCAACGTGTTGTTGGGGTCTACCTTACCTGTTTCTGTGCTGGTGTACTGGTTTTCACGGGGCAAGTTAGGAATCTGCTTATAGACTTGCTGCCAAGCATCATCAACTCTGACAACGCTTTGGGAGAAACCAGGGCTTTGAGAGAAAGCAGGGGCTGGATTGAGCAAGCTATGGTTGCCCAAACTCATTACCGCTGCGATCGCAGTTAAGCCCGCGACACTTAGAACAGTGGCAATAAACTTTAGAACTCGATTTCGTCTTTTCACTCGCCAATAATTTCTGGTTGAGTTAGCTCATCCGACATTTCCATGATCGCCCGTAACACGGGTTTCATCTTGGGGTCATCAATGCTGTCAAAATCTTCAAACCGACGACGCTTCGCCCGATTGGCAACTTGCACAGTGATCCGATAACGATTAGAAGCGGCCCCAATCAAATCTTCAGCCCGTCGCATGATTTGGGTGGTATCGAATACAGAACGCTTGTGCATAGAATTCTTAAGTTGGGAGAGCAATCTCTAGTCTATCAGGAGTCTCCCAGACGCTGTTTGATCCTTAAAAGTTGCGTTTATGTCTGCTTCTATAGATGCATCAAGATTTGCAAAGTTTTTGTTTGAATGATAAAGTCCGATTCAGCGTTCAGGCGATCGCATGCGAACCCTTGAATCTCCTATTTCTCAGCAACAACGTGGGCTTGTCTTTAAGCATCACCCTCAGAAGATTGTCGCCCTGGGTGACAGCATTGTGTACGGATTTGGCGATCCAGCTGGGGGTGGTTGGGTAGAACGCCTACGCCGCAGTTGGATGCTCCCGGATAGCCCAGGTCATGTACTTTATAACCTTGGTGTGCGGGGCGATGGAGTCCAGCAAATAACCCAACGGTTAGACGGTGAGTTTCGCCATCGCGGGGAGCTACGAAACCGCGTTCCAGATTTAATTATTCTCTCTGTCGGAGTAAACGATTCTGCCCGCTTGGGGCGACCTACGGGACGTAACTTTACCGATTTTGAGCTATTCCAAACTGAGATTAGCAATTTGCTAGACCAAGCAAAGCAGTTGTGCCCAGTTTTATTTGTTGGCATGGTGCCAATCGATGAAGCCAAGATGCCATTCCTAGACTGCTTCTATTACAGCCAGAGCGAGCAAGTGCGCTACAAAGAAGTGACTCGATTGGCCTGTGCAGAGCGCCAAATCCACTATCTGGACGTTTTTCAGCATTGGCTAGATCGGGGTGAAGACTGGTGGCGATCGCGCCTGTGCGAGGATGGCCTTCACCCCAATGTAGCGGGATATCAATCGCTGCTAGAGGATGTGTTGAATTGGCCCGCAATGGCTCAGTGGGCAGGGCAACCGCTAGCGACAGCCTAGGCTATCGCGCGTCGCTACTCCCGTGACTGGGTTGACTCCTTCAGCTCGTTTGCAGAGCTGGGCAATCTCGTAGCGATCGAGAATGGCATCGGTGAAATCTGCCCCAGTGATAGTCGCACCTTCAAAACTGGTACGGGTCATAGTTGCTTCTTGGAAAATCGCATTGGAAAGATCCGCTCCTTGCAAAAAGACGCGATCGACCAAGGCTCCAGTGAAGTTAACGCCACTTAAGTTGGCATTGAGCAGCACGCCTTTTGTCATGATGGCGTTAGTTAAATCGGCTCCCTGAAAATTAATCTCTCGCATTTCCGCAGCGACAAAAGTTCTGCCAACTAAGTTGGCATGGGAAAAGTCTTGGTTGTTTAAGTTGGCGTTGTTGTAGTTGACGGTATCAACCTGAGCCCAAGCGGGAGTCGCCCACAGGATGATCCATAGCCATGCCAAGCACAGCAGCAGAATGATGCCTAGACAACGCTGCAAAATAGGTTGAATCGCTTTCACAAGGAAGAATTGCATCGGTACTTCATCAGGTTTCTCAATAGCATCTTAAACCCCTGCCTTGACTGTCTACCCCTTCGAGAGAATGACCTAGATCGCTAGACAGGAAGTTTGACTAGTTTTAGGGTGCTGGCTGTAGGGCACTGGTTTTAGAGCAACAGCTATAAAGCTGGCAAACATGAAGCGGGCAAACTGATTTTATGTTTCACGCCTGAGGAGGCATCTGGCCTGAGGCTTGTAGGAGTTGCCAAGCTTGGTCTACTGCTTGAACTGAAAAGCCAGCTTCGACTAACAAGTGCCGAGCTTCATCCACGGTGGCTGACTGAAGGCTCGGAAGCTGGGTTACATCATAGGTATCCGGTTGCGATCTCGCTATGTCTTCCGCCCAAGTTTTCAGCTCTACTAGGTTGGGTGATGCGATCGCAGTATTCGACTCTGCCTCAACGGTTTCAGAACTGATTTGCTTGGTGGTGAGAAGCGCCAAGAGACAGTACAAAACTTCTGCTTGTAATGAGGTGAGAGCAACAGGTGTTGCTAATGTAGCGGGTTCAGAAGTAATAGCGGGCACAACTGATGCTCCCTCTGTGGCACTCTGGACGGGCTGATTGGAGGGATGAATGATTAGCGTTGGACTTGCTGGTACTTTGCGGGTTGCTAGCCCAGCCACAAAAGCTCCCAAAACTGCCCCAGTCCAGAGGCCTGTGAGACTACCCCGCCACACAGCTCCAGGAGCACCTGCTGCTTGACAAACAAGTTTAGGTCCCCAAAATTGAGTTTCACAGGTTCGGTTCTGTGTAGCCAGACTAAGCTGCCCTCCCATACACGCACCAAAAATGCCGGACGTTAGAGCAGAAAACGTGCAAATTAGGGTACGTCTAGGAGACATCAGCGCCTCTTACAAGACTACTGGATGGGCTAATTAAGCTGACTTAGGTTTTATTCTAAGCCAGCTTGCTAGTTCAACCTAGATCAGCCTGTGTTCCGCATGCCCGCAGCAATACCGTTGATAGTTAGTAGAGCACCGCGTAGCAGTTCTCCTTTGCTATAGCGAGAGCGGATGATGGCCGTGGTGGAGCTAGTACGATGCTGACGCAGACGCTTGAGCAGGGACACTTGCAAGAAGCCAAGGGGAACAATCGTGCCGTTGCGGAGCTGCACCGATCGCTGTAGCTCTGGATCGCCATCGAGTAAGCGCTTATGACCTGTGATAGTCAGGACCAAATCTCGCGTTAGGTGGTATTCCTTGGCGATCTGTTCGTACAAAGTTTCGAATCGGGCTCGGTCCTCTGGTTCTGACAGCTCTCCTACATAGTGATGAGCAATTTGTAGGTCCACTTTGGCCAAGGTCATTTCCACCTTAGAAATCACCATCTTGAAGAAGGGCCACTTGTAGTAGAAGTAGCGCAACAGCTTGAGATGTTCTTCTGGCTCTTCTTGTAAAAACTGCTCTAAAGCAGTACCCACGCCATACCAAGATGGAACTAGGAAACGGCTTTGGGTCCAGCTAAATACCCAAGGAATGGCCCGCAAACTGCCCAAATCTTTTTTGCCGCCCCGTCGCGCCGGACGAGAGCTGATTTGGAGTTGACTAATTTCTTCAATGGGAGTGACTTGGTGGAAGAAGTCAACAAAGTCAGCCTGCTCGTAAATCAAGGCGCGATAGTGAATCCGCGATCGCCGAGACAGTTCCTCCATAATCTCGTTCCAGGGTTCAATGTCATCAAACCCATTACGGAGCAGGCTAGTTTGAATCACCGCAGTAGTGACGGTTTCCAAGTTGAAGAGCGCCAGTTCTGGCAAAGAATACTTAGAAGCTAAGACTTCTCCTTGTTCGGTAATCTTGATTCGACCATTCACGCTGCGACCAGGCTGCGCCAGAATTGCCTCGTAAGCAGGGCCACCACCCCGACCGACCGAACCACCCCGACCGTGGAAAATCCGCAAATGAATTCCGTAAGTTTCAGCGATCTGCTGCAACGCTTGCTGAGCTTTATGAATTTCCCAGTTGCTGCTGAGGAAGCCAGAGTCTTTGTTGCTGTCGGAGTAGCCCAGCATGACTTCTTGCAGCATCGGGTGCATCCCGTCTGGGTTAGCCGCTGCTACGTGGCCCCCTGCTAGAAAAGCCCGATACAGAGGCAGTTCAAACAAATCCAACATCACCGAGGGAGCTTGCTTCAAGTCTTCCACGGTTTCAAACAAGGGAACTACTTGAAGGGTGCCAACACCAGTCGCTGGATCATAAAGTCCTGCTTCTTTAGCCAAGAGCAATACTGCCAGCAGGTCACTAACGTTGTGACTCATGCTAATGACGTAGGTTTGACAAATTTCCGGGCCAAACTCCTGCTGCAATTTCCGCACCACGCGGAAGGTTTCAATAATCTCGCAGGTTTTTTCGGAGAAGGGCAACTCGGCGGGAATCAGCGGTCGTCTAGTCTGCAACTCAGTCGCGAGCCAAAGCGATCGCTGAGCTTCCGACATCTCGTTGTAAGACTTGGGCAGAATTTGCAAATATTCTGCGACTTCATTAAACACATCCGAGTGGCGTGAGCTTTCTTGGCGGATATCCAGGTGGGCTAAGTTAAAGCCGTAAATTTCCACCTGACAAATCAAATTCTCTAGCTCGCGGCAGCTCAGACCAGTCGCAGTCAAGTTGCGGTGAATTAATTGCAGTTCTGCTAAAAACTCGGCTCCAGAGCGATAGGTATTTGCAGGCTGGCTCTCTAAGATTTCGTTTTGCAGGTAATCCCCTGTCTGCAAGCGGGAGTTCCGGGCCTGAGTATTTTCCAAGCGCTGAAGTACATAAGCCAGCTTGAGCCGATAGGGTTCTTGCCGATAGCGGATCGCCAATCGGTCATAGACATCGGGCAGTTGCATCTGGTCCTGCTCTAGGGATTCCAGCAGGTCGGGTAAAACATCGCACCAATGCAGCGAGAGGCTGAGTAAGTTGGTCAGCCGCCGCACCGACTGGAGGTACTTCTCCAAAACTAGGTTGCGCTGATAACAAGCAGTTTGCCAAGTAATCTGAGGTGTAACGGATGGGTTGCCATCGCGGTCTGATCCGACCCAAGAGCCAAACTTGCAAAAACTGTGTTGGGGTGGACGCAGGTGGGGGAATGAAGTATCAAGGGCGCGTTTGAAGCGTTGATAGAGCTGAGGGATGACATCAAACAACACTTCTTGGAAGTAGTGCAACGTATAGTCCACTTCATCCAAAACTGTGGGCTTAAACTGGTGCAACTCGTCGGTACGCCACCAGAGGCGAATTTCCTCAGTGAGTTGTTCTCGTAGCGCCTCTAGTTCCCAAGAAGACACTAAGTTGGCTGCATTACCCGCTTCTTCAATCCGATCGAGCTGGCGCAGAATTTTGGCAATCCGTCGCTGTTTATCCCGAATGGTATGGCGAACAATCTCTGTGGGGTGTGCGGTGAAGACAAGGCGCACATCTAGCTGATCAATTAATCTTTGAATATGCTGTGGTGGCACATTCAGTTCTCGCAGCTTGGGAAATAGCCCGTGAAATGTCCCCATCTCCCGGCGAGGTGGATTTGCTTCTTGCAAGCTCTTTTCTAAAAGATTGGCTTGTAAATCTAGTTGTGGCTCGGCAGCAGGCTGATCGAGGGGTTCGCCCATCAGGGAGGCGATTAAATCTTGGGAGCGATCGCCATTCTGCGCTCCACCGCCTTCGTAAGCGGCTCGATACTGTTGCTGCTGTCCTCGCTGCTCGTAGTGCTGCTCAACAATGTTGATTAATTGAAAGTACAGCGCGAAAGCCCGAGCGGCTCGAATCGCTTCGTTAAGGTCGAGCTTTTCGATTACTTTTAAGACTTCTGGCTCTAAGGCATTGGCGGCTTGTCCTTCTGGTGAGCACATGGCTCGCAGTTGATTTAACAAGTCCACCAACTCTTGGCCGCATTCCTGCTGCAACACTGATTCCCACAAGTCTTCCACGACCTTTAAGCGTTCGCGGAGGGGAAATGCCGTTTTTTGATGCGGAAACAGCTCTGAGGTAGCGCTCACAGCCATTGTTTGTGATGCCTCTGGTGCTGACATGGCTACAGAGCTGTAGGCATCATCTGACGAATGGAAGGTTGAACTCATAGAGTCTGTTCCAGCCCAGTGAAAATACTCAACAATTTTATGGGTTAAGCTCTAATTTTGGGGGGTTTTAGCGTCAATAAAGCCTGACTCTGTCCCAATTCGTCGCTTAGTTAGGTCAATTCTGGAATCTACACCTCGTAACTTCTGAGGCAGTTCGCAAAAACAACGTCAGAAATTAACTAAGACCCGGTTCAGAAGTATTTGAGATTTAGTCTCAAGTGATGATTGAGACCAGCCTCAGGCAGTACAACTGGGGCAAATTAGATTCAGAGCTAGAAAATAGTAGCAAATTCGAGTGACTTAAAGTTACTCGGAAATTTCGGAGTTAGAAGTATGAGTGACCGGAAAGTCTATATTAGGTAGGCGATCGCCCCTAAATAGTTCTTCACTCATCTGCCCCAACTCTTGCACACACTCTGCTAAGGCTTTACCGCTTAACAAGAATGCAAGCAAAGGAACGGTAGCTAGACTAAGCCAAGGGCTGGATTTGGATTGATCCGGGTTAGGTCGCTTTGAAGTGGATGGCATAGCAAGGCCTACAGACTGCTAATCAAGCGTTTAGTTGGAAAATTGTCAGGTTGAGGCGGCTTAATAGTCTTCTTACTCGTCTTAGCTAGCATGTGCTACGCTGCGTCAAAGCTCACCCTGTTGTAGTCAGGCTAGACAACCAGTTGTAAAGCTTTCTACCGATCCTCAGTCATTTGGGGAGCTTAATATTGCTTGGTAATCGTAGACTAAGCTGTATTTGCACAGCGTCTCAGGATGAGATAGTCTTCGTCAGTATAGCGTTTCTGGGAGCGATCGCATCTGTCTGAGGGGTGTAACGAAGCCAGGGTGTGCTATTCGTAAAGGGCGAGCTTGCTCAGGTGAATCAATCCAACGGGTTGGGGCTTTGATGTTGAATGTAAATGAACGGGCTTCAGGTCGTCAGGCCGTCATAACACAGTGGGTTGTCCGAGCGATTAATCTGCAAGGAGTGCAGGTTCAAGTTAGGTTTCGGGGCAATCTCGTACATGTTTTATGTGAAGGGCACCAGGCTCCCGACTCAGTAGTGGTAATGAGTCGCGTGGTGGAGGCACTTTCACAAGCAGATTTAGCGGCCTTGCTACCCCCCGACCCCCATCCGATTTACCAGATTTTTCTCTATGGTCGTGGCTTTAGCAGCGATCGCCCCAGTTGGTCAGAGCCAATTTACCTCAATCAGCTTGATCGGCATTTAGAACAGCTTAAGCATCTACAACCCCCGCCTCCTGACCTCTCTAGCTTTACCTTACGACAACCCCCTATCCGCTCCCGCTTCAATTCAACTACGTCTGACTCAACTACGACGGCAGTTAAGGCGGGTCTAACTACTCAAAAATCTAATAGACCTCCAGGCTCGCCAGCCACAGCAACTCAACCCAAAGCTCCAGCCCCCTCCGCGCCTCCTCAGTCCACCTCGGCAGCGGGCACAGCCCTCCTAGTTCCCAATCGTACTTTAGCTAAGCAAGGTCGCCCTGATGCGATCGCTCGCTATTTGAGTGAAACCTTGGGGGCAATGGGAGTTGCCGTTGAAGTGACAGCTAAGGCCATTCCCTGTACGCCTGATGCGGCTACAGACAGCCAGCACCGCAACCAGCGACTTTGGATTATTTGTGAAGCACCATATAGCCCTGATCCAGCGTCTCTGGCAGAGCCGATCGCGCAGAAGCTTCGAGGCTTGGAGCTGGATAGTTTTCGCGATGCTTTAGTTTTTAGCCAAGTCAGTGGCGAGCCGCGGCCAGATTGGCGATTGCAGGTTGACCTAACTCCGCCTGACGAAATGCTGAAGGAGTGGGCGCGTTGGGGGGATGTGCAAGCGATCGCCCGCCTGCTGAATTGTCCCCTGGTTGCCGATCAAGTTGAAGTGGTGGCCGAGTTAAAAGAATCTACGCTGCATTTACTCTGTAGTCTCAAAAGTGCCAAACCTTCCTCTTCACCTAATTCATCGGCAGCGCCAGCGAGTGGAGCACCGAGCCAAGCAACGGTTATCCCCACCATTTCAACGTTACTAGAAGCCCTAGCCCCACAAGGGATTCACGCTGCTACTCTCTACGGTCAGGTGGCGGGTCAGGAAGCGCCTGCTTGGGTAGACTGGCTCAACTTGCCTGCGGCTCAACATGGCGCTTTGGCGGAGTCAGCACTGGGATTGGCGCAACAAGGCGATCGCCCCGCCTTACAGTTCTTGCTGAGTCGCCTGCTGAACCCTAACCTCGATTGGCGCTTAGCAACTGGAGGGGTACGCATTCAAGTCCTAGATCGAGAGGATTTGTTGCACATCATGAGCGATGCGCCCGTTTGCCCCAAACAAAAGCAGGTGGGGCCAGCCGTCGCTAAATTTGTGCGGCAACTCCAGATTCCGAATGTGTCGGGAATTCGAGTTTATGGTCGTCGGGCGGGTCAAAAGCGCCCCTTGTGGAGTTATGGTGCTGACTTTGCGACTCGCGATCGCCTCGTGCCAGAGGCAACCCCAGAGTTTGCCGCTTCTGATGCCTATGTCAATGAGTTATTGACCCAACCGAATGAAATTGGTCTCCGCCCAGAACTAACGTCCGAAGCTTTACAAGCAGCCCTGAGCCAAACGACCCAGCGAGTGACTCACAGGCTGCAACAACTTTTGCTGCGATCGCAGTTGTTCTTGCCTAGCGACCAACCTTTGGGGCAACAAGCAGGCTACAAAGGCGCAGCAGTCGCTGTCGTTTGGGGCACCTTAGGACTGCTGTTAACCCTGCAAGCAGACTGGGTTTTGGGTCAAATTCTCCAAGTCAGAACTAATGTAGCTTCGGTAGATGCTCGGCCCAAAACTGCGTCAACGAAAGCATCTACAGCCACAAAATCTGTTGCTAGTAAATCCCGTCCACCCTTGGCTGTGCCTAAACCCCCAGCATCATTAAAGAAATCTCCGGGGGAGGATAAAACAGCCTTTAATGCGTCTGGTTTTACCGAGTCGATTCCACCAGCGGCATCCTTGGCAGACGAGACTGGAATTGCTGCAAAGCCTTTACCTGCCGAACCGCTGAAAGCGACTGCCACCTCGGTTGCCATTTTGGCCGCAGCGCGATCGCCTTATCCAACCTTCAACAGTCGGCAATTAGATGAAAAGTTGGCGCTCTACTACCAGCGTCTTGCGGAATCTGGCCCCCCCGATATCCTGATCATCGGGAGTTCTAGAGCCTTGCGAGGCGTTGATCCTGCTGCCTTACAGAAAGCTTTGGCGGCTCAAGGCTATGCTGGCTTGAGTGTATTTAATTTTGGCGTGAACGGGGCCACGGCTCAAGTGGTAGACGTGATTTTGCGCCAGGTGCTCACGCCTGCCCAGATGCCGAAGTTGATTGTGTGGGCAGATGGTGCCCGAGCCTTTAACAGTGGTCGAGTTGATATTACCTACAATGCGATCGCGGCTTCTGAGGGGTATCGGCAAGTTTTAGCGGGTACAGTTCCTGATACACCCAGTGGTACCGCATCGTCCGCTGCAACTACAGTCGCAACGAGCAACCTGAGTACTGCAACTCCAGCGGGAACTCCCGCCGATACCAACAAAACGGTAGGCACTTCTTTAGCGGCTAGTTATCAAGCGTTGAACCAATGGATGAACGAATCCTTAGGCGCTTTTTCTGCGACCTATGCTCAGCGCGACCAGTTGAAACAGTTGTTGCAGCAACAGTGGGCGGGTGTATTAAAGCCGGAGCCAACTTTAGAGCAATTGCTAGCGACTCAAGGGCAGTTTGGGGCAAAATCAGCGTCACCGAATGCCGAGGGAGTTGAGACAGATTCACTCCTCTACGCGATCGACTTTGATGGCTTCTTGCCGCTGTCTCTGCGGTTTAATCCTGCTACTTACTATCAGAAATACGCCAAAGTTTCGGGTGACTATGATAGCGACTATGACTCTTTTGAGCTGAAAGGCAAACAGACCCAAGCGCTGGCGTCTTTAGTGCAGTTTACGCAAGCGAAGCAAATTCCTCTAGTCTTTGTGAACTTACCCCTGACCAAAGATTACTTGGATGCGGTGCGGATGGAACATGAAGAACAGTTTCGGCAGCAGATGCTCCGACTCGCCACTGAGAACGGATTTGTCTTTCGAGATTTGAGCCAACTGTGGCCGGCTGAAAATGACTATTTTTCTGACCCGAGCCACCTAAATCGCTATGGTGCCTACGAAGTCTCGAACCGTTTGGCTCAAGACCCTCTGGTTCCTTGGCCGCGATCGCAAACTTCAGCCTCTAACACCCCCTGAGCTTGATCAATCTCGGATGGCAATCCCTCACGAGATGATTCTGTCTATTCTCGGCCCAGCTAGTTCTGCTCCTACCCATGACGTTTCTCTCGCTGACTTACGGACTTTTTCTGATCCTCGTTCTCGGCATTTACTGGTCGGTGCGAGAACCGTGGTGGCGATTATGGACCCTGCTGATTGCCAGCCTGGTGTTCTATGCTTCCTTGCAGGTGGTTTATATTCCCCTGCTGTTCGCGAGTTTGTGGCTTAATTTCCGCATTGGGCAGGCGATCGGTGAGCCACCAGACTGGCGGATTGAAGATTGGCAGTTTGCCCAACAGGATTGGAATCGTCGCCGAGTTCAGCTGTTGTGGTTCGGGATTGCCGCCAATGTCTTATTGCTGGTGGGCTTTAAGTATGTGCCCTTCTTGCTCTCTAGTGTGGGGGGTGGCCTAAATTGGGCCGCCGCTCAGCAAAATGCTAGCTGGCTAGACGAAAACTTAGTCGTACCGTTAGGGCTGAGCTTTTTTACTTTTGAATGTATCGCCTATTTAGTCGATGTCTATCGTGGCGCTCCTGCGACCCAGCAATTTCTCAAGTTCTCGGCTTATAAGCTGTTTTTTCCCAAGTTAATTTCTGGGCCAATTACTCGGTTTCACCTATTTGCTACCCAGTTAAAGGCGCAGCAGTTTCCTAAGCCCGATCAGATCGTGGAAGGAGTTTGGCTGATTGCTTGTGGCGCAGTGAAGAAAGGGCTTTTGAGCGACAATATTGGCACTTTTGTGGATCTTTGCTTCGGTAATATCCAGCGGGCGGGTAGCGGCGACTTGTGGTTAGCGACCTTTGCCTATGGGCTGCAACTTTATTTAGACTTCAGCGGCTACGTGGATATTGTCCGAGGCAGCGCCATGTTGCTCGGCTTCAACTTGCCGCAGAATTTTGACTTCCCCTACTTCTCCACTAGCATTGCTGACTTTTGGCGACGGTGGCACATGACGCTGGGCGATTGGCTGCGAAACTACCTTTATTTTCCACTGGGTGGCTCCCGGCAAGGGTTACAGCGCACTTGCCTCAACTTGATGATTGTGATGCTGATTGCGGGAATTTGGCATGGAGCCGCTTGGGGTTTCGTGGTCTGGGGTGCTATCCACGGCCTCGCTTTGGTCGTACATCGGCTAACCCAGGTTTATAGCGATCGCACCCCTAGCCTTAAAGCTTTTTGGCTTAGTATTCCGGGGGCGGTCATTGCTTGGCTAATCACGCAACTGATGGTGTTTATAGCCTGGATCTTCTTCCGCTTACCTAACCTGAAGGACTCCACTTGGGTCGTGCAACATCTCTGGGGTCATGCAGCAGATGCTCAATTTACCCAAAAGATTTATCTGGAAGGGTTAAAAATGGAGCGACCGCAGATAGCCTTACTGCTGTGGTTAATTGTGGCTTTAATGGGCGTTGCCTATGCCTTCAATCGCGGTCTGAAGTTACAAATTAATTGGCCGCTGAAGCTTCTGCTGGTGCCGTTGTTCTTTTTCCTGGTCTGGATGTTAGCGCCTCAAGGCAGTCTGCCCTACATCTACTTTGATTTCTAGAGCACCTTCTAGGGAGTTCTATTAAAACAAGGAAGCCCCGATCAACTTGATCAGGGCTTCTATTTATTAAATGCTAGCTAATTTATACAAGTCGCTAGCGGTTTTTATTTGTTTTTATCTCTAAACGTATCTTCGCTAACTTCTGGCTCTGAGGCTAGGGTTAACCTACCCATTCGTTACCCAAAGCTTATAGGTATCCGCTTCAGAATATTTTTATGATTGCCTCTAAAAAGAGCGATCGCCACCCTGAAGGGTTGATTAAATGTTGAAACTATTGGCACAGAAACAACCCAAGCCGGGGGGCTAAAATCTCTTTACAGAAGTTCATTTCCCTCCGACTGAGCGCTCTCAAATAATAAATATTATTTAACGGCATTAAGGAAAGAAGTTAGGTTAAACCTATATATTAGGCAGTCAAGTTTTGGCTCCCTTAACTGCTTAATCACAATACATTCAAGCAAGTTAATTCAGCACTTATCCAACTATGACAACTACTCTACAAAGACGCGAAAGCGGTAACCTGTGGGAGCGATTTTGCGGATGGGTCACCAGCACCGACAACCGCCTCTATGTAGGCTGGTTCGGCGTTCTGATGATCCCTACCCTGCTCTCCGCCACCATCTGCTTCATCATCGCTTTCATCGCGGCTCCTCCCGTTGACATCGATGGCATCCGTGAGCCCGTCGCTGGCTCCCTCATCTACGGCAACAACATCATCTCTGGTGCTGTCGTTCCCTCTTCCAACGCGATCGGCCTCCACTTCTACCCCATCTGGGAAGCGGCTTCCCTCGATGAGTGGCTCTACAACGGTGGCCCTTACCAGTTGGTGATTTTCCACTTCCTCATTGGCGT
>NZ_JACJOD010000026.1 GCF_014695385.1 Trichocoleus sp. FACHB-46
TTACAAGAACTTGCTGCCTCTGGGAGTTGCACCCCATTCGAGAAGGCATACATTCGTAAAGATGGCAGTCAGGTTCCCATTTTGCTGGGAGCTGCACGACTCGAAAGTGACGAACTCGCTTGGGTCTGCTTTGTGCTTGACCTGAGCGAAAGCAAAAAAGTCGAGGCATTACTGCGGCAACAAGCAGAGGAGTTATCTCGGGCCAATCGACTGAAAGATGAGTTTCTCGCCACCGTCTCCCATGAGTTGCGGACACCTCTAAATGCCATGCTGGGATGGGCCACCATGCTGCGTTCTAGACACCTCGATGAAGCCACGACAAATCGGGCGATAGAGACGATCGAACGAAACGCGAGGGCGCAGAATCAACTCATCAATGACCTATTGGATGTTTCTCGCATTATTACTGGCAAGCTGCGCTTAAATGTTCGTCCGGTGATCCTAGTTTCGGTAATTGAGGCCGCTATCGACTCCATCCGACCTGCCGCAGAAGCCAAAGATATTCGCTTGCAGAGTATTTTAGACCCTGGTGCTGGCCCTGTTTCGGGTGATTCCGATCGCCTACAACAGGTGTTTTGGAATTTACTCTCCAATGCGGTGAAGTTCACCCCGAAAGGTGGTCGAGTTCAGATTCGTTTAGAGCGGATCAATTCTCATATCGAGTCTCATATCGAGGTGACTGTGAGTGATACTGGGCAAGGCATCAGTCCGGAGTTTCTACCTTATGTCTTCGAGCGCTTACAGCAAGCGGATAGTACCACCACGAGGGCACATGGGGGGTTGGGCCTCGGCCTGGCGATTGTTCGTCACTTAGTAGAACTGCATGGAGGCAGTGTTGATGCCACCAGTGCAGGTGAAGGCAAAGGAGCTACCTTCATGGTTAATCTACCCATTACTATCTTTCGTCCAGAACCGACAGACATGGAACGAGTGCATCCTACCGCCAGTGATACAGCCCCTTTGCTGGACACACCGAGATTAGATGGCTTGAAAGTTTTGATTGTGGATGACGAAATCGATGCCCGCGAGTTGTTAGCCATGCTGCTAAGGCAAAGAGGAGCCATGACCACGACCGTGGCCTCCGCTAGAGAGGCTTTATCTATCATCATCCAATCCGCTTTTGACCAAAAACCTGACGTATTGGTCAGTGATATTGGCATGCCCAGTGAGGATGGGTACACGCTGATTCGTCAAGTTCGCGCCTTAGCGCCAGACCAAGGAGGTCAAATTCCGGCGATCGCCCTAACTGCTTATGCACGGACAGAAGACCGCATCAAAGCCTTAGCTTCAGGCTTTCAGTCCCATGTCCCCAAGCCAGTAGAACCGGTTGAGTTTATTACAGTATTAGCGAGCTTAATCAATCGTTTCTAGAACCTCAAAGCCGCGATTATCCCTTCCAGTTGCAACTCCAATACCTCAGGATACTGTTGAAGCACTTGCAAAACTACGGTGTCCCGATATCTCCTGAATCACCCGTAGCGGCACCGCCGCGCTACTCATCTGGCTCAAAGCCGTGCGTCTGAAACTGTGAGCGCTGCCCCTACCACCCTCAGACGATCGCGATCGTTGATGACGGACTCAGCCATCAAGGACTATCAGAAAAGGGGTATAAATTGACGAGGCTGAAACGGCCCTAAATTAGGGTAAGAGTTTTGAATAAAAGCCCTATCAAAAAAGGGTCCTTTTTTGATACCCTTGCTGCATGAAGCAAACCATTTGTACCCTATACCTTCGTGTTTCAACTGTCGATAAGGACAAGATACTGATATAGCGATCCTAAGTGGCTCATGAAAATGGGCCATACATAAATACTTTCGGAAACTGGAAAATTTGACAGTGTGTCGCAAACTCAAATAGCCACTTGACGGCTCGGAACGATTTGCACAGCTGGTAAAACTCTCGAATGAAACGGGCTTGTACCCCCACTGCCGCTATGCATTTTTGCACAGGAGTGATCGCTTGGCTTAGGGAATATAGGGAAACTCGATCGCAGGAGCACTGCCAGTCGCCACCAGACCCTGATAAATTGAGGCGGCCACTTCAGCACGGGTCGCGGCGCGATTGGGATTGAGAACATCAATGTTGGGGTAGTTCACAGTGAGGTCGCGGAAGGTCGCCGCCGCCACGCCATCATGGGCATAAGAAGGAATTGAATCGTAGTCACGGAAGCCACCTGTCACGCTGGCATTGGTTCCACTCGGCTCAAACTGTAGACCGCTCGCCAGAGCGACTAAAACCTGAGCGCGGGGCATGGGCTGATCTGGGTTAAAGACATTGCCAGGATAACCACTGAGAAAGCCTTCGGCGTAAGCGGTTTGGATGGCGCTGGCGGCCCAATAGCTGCTGGGCACATCCCGAAAACGAACAGCACTGCGAACAGTCGGTCGGTCGAACGCCTGCCCGACCAAGACGGCAAACTGGGCACGAGTAATCGGCTCGTCGGGGCGAAAGCTGCCGTCGGCAAAGCCGCGAATCACATCACGATCGACGAGTGCTTGAATGAATTGTGCTGCCCAATAATCTGACGCTACATCTGAAAAAGTGGTTTGCGCTTGAGCCGGAATCTGTCCCATTAGTGAGGACAGCGTTGCAACGGTCAGGCTGAGGGACAGGAATCGAATAAATCGGCTAGAAAATTTAGCTTGAATAGACATAAGTGATGAGTCGATAATGAGGTAGAAATTGGCCCAGAGCGGTGTAATCAAAAGTGTCAGAATTTTGTGTAAGGCTTTGACAAGTACTGAGAGAAGCTATAAATTCCTGCTTTGGGGTAGTAGGGGTCCTTCTTGAAATTTAGAGGGATCTCTGCTCGTATCTAGGCAAAGTTTAGGCAAGGTTGTAGAGTGAAGCGCTAAACCGTATATAGATAGAGAGATTTGAGTTTTACTTCTGGGGACTCATAAACCCCTATCCTATTAATTTTCAGCTAATCATTCTCACTTTGCAGTAATGGGGTTATAGGGTTAACACTCACTATATTTAGTACAAAATTAGTATATTTAGAGATTAAAAACGCTATTAACACCCAGTTTTCTGGGTGTTTTAGCTATTCACAAAATGCTTTGTAATCAGCCGGTCGCAAGTTCGAATCTTGTCACCAGCTTTTAGAAAATCTATAAACATCGAGCTAGCAGCGCGATCGCGGCTTGTCGGTGCTGCTCAGCTAGAGATTGAGCACAGATAAAGTGAGCATTGCCCCTAAAGCGATACTCCCGGCGGCAGAACTCTCCTAGCGATCGCAGGAAACTTTTACTTCAGAACTTTCCTATAAATGAGCAAAATATTGGGAGTTGGTGAGATCGCGATCGCCCAGATCCACTAAGTCAGATTTACTGACTACGCAATAACTCAACGAGAGAGTGGGTTGTAGGCTTCAAAAGCACCCAGGATTACGCTTGCAATACGGATGCTTTTGCATTTTTTAGGCCAGAATTAGTCCGCCTACTGTAGTACGCAAATGGTCATTGGTCACAAACTAGTTGAAAATTCGAGTGATGGGGTTGTAGAGACGCTTGCACCTGTTTATCTAATGCGGAGGGTCTGTGGGAAAAATATTCGATGACGCAACGCCGGAGCAAGAGCGTAAGTTTATAGAAGAGCATCGCAAAGAGGCGTTCTTAGCTGCATGTCAATGGCCTTTGAGTTGGTTACTCCCTGCCCGCCGTCACAAGAGAGCCGCAGACGCACTCTTTGAAATCGCCTATACAGCCTACGATCGGGATACGGTGCAATGGCTAGCTGATGGTGGCCCGTTTGGGAAGCAAGGAGCAAGAAAAAAAGAGGGAAAAGAGCTCGCCAATCATTATGATATGGAGCTCCTGGGGGATTACTTCCTTCTTGCAGGTTACGCGCTAGAGTGTGTACTAAAGGGCTGCCTCATGGCAATGCGGCCAGGGGTAGAGATCAATGATCGGCTTGATAAATTAGTTATCACTCACGATCTCATTCGACTGTGCCGTGACTGTTCCATAAGTCTATCCTCCGAAGAAGGAGAGCTCCTCGCTGTCATCACTCGGTACATAATCTGGGGCAAGTATGCCGGACCTCGTGACCTTAAAGACATGCCTAGTCCTGTAAATCCGGACAACCAGAACTCGAAATCTTTGAGGGTCGCAAACCCATTTCATGAAAGACGCGTCCAGGTGCTGGTTGACGGAGTCTTCCAGCGAGGTCATGACCTAATCAACACGCTAGGTGCTCCAGGAGAATAGTCATGTTGTCAATAAGCTTGCATGATTAACTGTAGGGGCGAATGGCCGTTGTCCCTACAGAATCTTGAGATACTGTTGATATCTCAGCAATTGAGAATAATTCAAAAGCTGACTATTAAAAGATTTTGGGCTAACAATTCCTGCCTTGGGGTTGTAGAGGTCAGAAGCTCAAAAGTTGTGGGATCTCTGCCTGTATTTAGGCAAAGTTTAGGCAAGAAGAGTAAAGCGCTCTCTACAACCTATAGCTAGAGAGCGCTCTATTATTTCTATGAAAGGACTGCAAATCCTTTACCTCAAATCAACCTGTAAATATTCGGTCGTTTTATTTACTCTTCCCTTGCCTAAGCCAAAAGGCAGCTTCCACTACTCCATACCTGTAAATAAACTCGTTTCCAAATCAACGTCTCAATTCTTCCTAAAGTGGATGAGTTTGTTTAAGGACATGCCCAAAAGGGGCCGCTTCTGAAAGGAGAGAATTATTGACAAATAGAGTACACGCTTGCTGTCAGCCTTTTTTGCCTGAAGCAAGCCCTGAAATCCCTAACGACCAGGCAATGAAACACGAAGAACCCTATTTGTCACCGTATTCAAGAGAAAACGGCTTAGATGCTGCCATTTCACAATTAATTGGCTGATGCTCCAATACAGGGCAATCAGTGATCAACTTTATTTTCTTTATTTCTGTATCACATGATTTCTGTAAATCTGTGACTACTCAATTCAGTAACATGTCCCTATCCCGCTAAATCCAACACAGGCCATTTGAAAGGGCCTGGGAGTCTGTCATTTTAGTTATCGTATTTCTGTAAATCTTGAAAAACGTAAATACACAATTCTTTAATTGCAATCAACTCTTAGAACCGTAGTGTTCCTCTAGGAGTTCTCTTAAGAGCTCCACCATTGTTACTCCCTCGTTGGTTGCTTTCAATTTGATGGCCTTATGTAAGCTTTCAGGAATGTCCAAGGTGAGACGTTTGATGTTCTCTGGCTTAGCTGCTTCTGCTGATGATGGCGGTTGCTCTGCCTCAACCAAAGCTTCGCGGTTTGTTACCCACTCTTCAACGTCTACGGTTTTCTCGACGCCGCTTGGCTTTCGACCAAAGCTGACTTTCTTCCCTGGCATGCCTAAACTCCTAAGCTCAAAATTTCTTTCGTTAAAGCAAGAACTTCCTTAGCTGCTGCCCCTTTTGGGTCAATATCAAGCACAGTTCGCCCGGTCGCAGCAGATTCCGCAAAACCTACTCGCTGGCTAATCACTGTCTTGAGAACGGGAATGGAGTATTCTGCTAGCGCATCGCCTACATCTCGTCCGATCGCTGTATTTACGATTCTACGATTAATTACAAATACAGATTTCAGGTTTTCCTTAAATACAGAAGCTTCTTGAATTAGTTTGATGATCTCATTGGCTGCCCACACATCGTAGGGACTGGGTTGAATAGGGACAACAACCAGATCTGCTGCAATGATGGCGGAGCGAGCTAGGTCTGAGACACGAGGTGGCCCATCAATTACAACATGATCATAATCTTTGGCAATGGGAGGGAGATCGCGATGGAGGGTAGGGCGATCGAGCCCTACCACTGAGAAGGGAGGTTTGTCTTCTCGCGCGGCTGCCCAGTCACGGGCAGAACCTTGAGGGTCGGCATCAACTAGCAACACTCTTGCACCTTTCAGTGCCAAAGCATGGCTGATGTGAATGGCAAGGGTTGTTTTGCCAACCCCTCCTTTTTGGTTTTGAACAGCAAGTTTCATGTTTCACAGAAGTAAAGATTTACAGAAAACCTGTATTACGATTTTACAGTTTTACAGAAACAAGATACTCAAATTGCGAAGACAAGGGTATTCCACATAGTCCTCAACAAATTCCCATAACTTCTGTTTTTCTGTAAATACAGAAGTTATGAAATATCGTGGTTAAGTATAGACAGCTAACGGTGCACAGGCAACCAGGGGATGGAAGCGTTTTATCCATCCCCTGGTTATCAACATCAGCCTAATCAGGTTTACCCGTCCGGTTAGATGGCATCATCAAGCCGATATAGCCACCAACACCGACCTTGGCCAGATCAGCAAACGTAGCACGAGCATCCTCATCAATACATGCCAAGGCAAAGGAACCAATGACCAGTACCAGAATTACGAATGGAAGAACATCTGGTTTCTGAGGGCGGCGCGATCGCTTCGTTTTCTGCATTGCGTTTGTCCTTAAACTCAACACCCTTATCGTCGCGATCGCAGCTTCTGTTCCAGTTTCAGCCAGGGCGAAGCTAGGTATGACTTCAGCCTAAGTTCGGTATGACTTCAGCGCCGTGGGTAAAATAAGCTCAACTTTCACCGTTGAACTATGGGCACGCGATCGCTCCAGGCTGCACCAAAAGGAATCGAAAGAGCAAACATTGCCTTAGCTCAGTATTCGCTCAGCCAAAATGCTTTGGCAGAAGACTTGGGGCTCTCTCGGCAGACCGTCAATAATTTCTTCAAGGGCAAGCCGATCGACCGCGAGAACTTTGCTCTCATCTGCGATCGCCTGGGGTTGGATTTGGAGAATACGGTGGCACTCAATAGTTTGGCTCCTGATGCCAGCGAGCTAAGCGATTGCTCTCAGATTGATGCTTCAGTTCAAGAAGTTAGGCAAAAGGTCTACCTCAACATCCAGAAGCGGTGCGGCGAGATGCGCGTCCTAGACATGACTCGCCCGATCGACCTAGCTACGATTTATACCGATGTCAATATCCTGCAAGAAATCACTGGACGACGACGGTTAGACCTGGAAGAACTGTTGCAGCATTGCAACCTGGAAGAGTTCGATCACTTCGGTTTTGCCCACACCCGTACAGAGCGTAGGTCAGGACTGCTAGCCGTAGAGGAATTCGATAAGTTAATGGTGCTGGGCAAGCCTGGTGCTGGAAAGACCACCTTTCTCAAGCGGCTAGCAACGTTGTGCAATGCGGGCAACTTTCAGAAACATCGGGTTCCCATCTTTATCACGTTGAAGGATTTTGGAGATAGTTCAGAAGCACCTAAATTGCTCACCTACATCAGCCAGTGGTTGAAGGAACTAGGTGTTCAGGAGCCTCAGAACGCAGAACAAATCCTTAGCCAAGGGCGCGGCTTTTTGCTGTTGGATGGACTAGATGAAGTCAGCGAGGCAACCAGCAAGCAGGTGTTGCAGGAAATTCAGTCTTTTTCTGACCGTTTTCCTAAGAATGCATTTGTGGCATCTTGCCGAATTGCAGCGAAAGAGTTTGTCTTTCAGCAGTTTACAGAGGTTGAAGTTGCTGATTTTAATGACGAGCAAATTACAGACTTTGCTGGTCGCTGGTTTGAAGCAAAACAGTTACCAGAGAAGACGAAGCGATTCTTAGCAAAACTGAGAGCGCATCCCCGCATTCAAGAACTGGCGACCAATCCTCTGTTGCTGACCCTGTTATGTCTGGTCTTTGAGGGACGAACCGACTTTCCCGCCAACCGCTCCGAACTATATGAAGAGGGATTAGATGTCTTGCTCAAGAAATGGGATGGCACCCGCAGTATTGAGCGAGAGCAGATCTATCGAGAACTTTCACTCAAACGCAAGGAAGACTTGCTGAGCCAACTTGCTTTTACCACCTTTGAGCAGGGTAACTACTTCTTCAAACAAAAGGATGCTGAGCGCCTGATCGAAGTCTATATTCAAAATCTACCTGGTGCTCAAGTAGACCCAGAGGCCCTGCGGCTTGATAGTGAAGCCGTTTTGAAATCCATTGAGGCACAGCATGGACTACTAGTGGAACGGGCACGGAGCATTTACTCGTTCAGCCACCTCACTTTTCACGAATACTTTACTGCCCATCGAATTGAAAGGCGCGAGGAACTACATCCACTTCTCGTTGCTCATTTGACCGAAAAGCGATGGCGAGAAGTTGTTCTCTTAACCGTAGGAATGCTAGAGGAGGCAGATTCTCTGCTTCTGCTGATGAAATCTCAGATTGATGAGATAGTAGCGAGCGACAAAAAAGTTCAGCAATTCCTGGCTTGGGTTCAACAGAAGACCTGTTCAGTTAATGCTCCCTATAAGCTGGCTGCTATTCGAGCATTCTACTTTAACCCCGCCCTCGACCTCGCCCTCGCCCGCAACAGCGACCTCGCCAGCGACCTCGCCAGCGACCTCGACCTCGACCTCGCCAGCGACCTCGACCTCGCTAGCACCCGCGCCCTCGCCCTCGCCCTCGCCCTCGACCGCAACCCCGCCCTCGCCCGCGCCCTCGACCGCGCCAGCAACCACGACCTCGCCCTCGCCCTTGCCAGCGACCGCACCCTTGCCAGCACCCGCGACCTTGTCAGCGCCCTCGCCCGCGCCAGCGACCGCACCCTTGCCCTCGACCTCGACCTCGACCGCACCCTTGCCCGCGCCCTCGACCGCGACCGCGCCCGCGCCCGCGCCCGCGCCAGCACCCGCGCCCGCGCCCTCGACCGCGCCCGTGGCCTCGCCAGCGACCACGATCCTGCGCTCAAGCAATCCCTTGAGGAGCTTAAAGATCAGCTTCCAGATCTCGATAAAGATTGGGAGTTTGCCCAGCAATGGTGGCGGATTAACGGTTCAGCCTGGACAGCGAAATTGAGACCTGTGCTCATCAAGCATCGTAATATTGGACATGATTGGCAGTTCAGTGATGATCAGATAAAACAACTTCAGCAATACTCCGAGGCCAACAAATTACTAGTTGAGTGCCTTAACAGTGATTGCTACGTCAGCCGAAAAGTTCGTGAGGAAATCGAAGCCAGTTTGCTACTTCCCATAGAAGAGATCAAGCGTCGCTTTCCCAACCAACTGAACCACTTTAGCGCCTCTTAACATGCTATTCGTTGCTGTAGATCGTCATAGCCTTAACCATCAGCATCCTACTCCGTCTCCTTCTACGTCCAAACAATCCGATCAAACCTAGCCGGATTGGCCGCCGTATACCGCACCGTATGCTGAATATTCTTATGTCCTAAATACTCTTGGATATCCCTGGTTGGCAATCCCTGCTCTGCCAGATAATAGCCATTTTATGGACAGTTACTCTAAAATGGCTCTATGTCCCCCCCCACAGAGCTTTCCAGACAACCCAATCTCACCTACCGCAGTCGTGAGTACCTGCCCCCAAGAGAAGTGCAGCGGCTACTTGAGGCGGCAGGCCAACGCGGTAGACATCCCTTGCGCGATCGCACGCTCCTTTTACTGATGTTTCGTCATGGGTTGCGAGTGGGAGAAGCTTGTTTGCTGAAGTGGGATGCGGTGATGCTTGAGGAGCGCTGTATTGCGATTACTCGCCTCAAAGGCAGCAATAGCGGGGTGCATCGCTTACAACCGGATGAGCTGGAAGCATTGGTGTTGCTGCGAGAACTTTACTCGGGTAGCTATGCTCTGTTTGTAAATGAACGAGGAGCCAAGCTGACGACGGGGGCGATCTCCAAGATGATGAAGCGCTCTGGAGAGTTGGCGGATCTCCCTTTGCCGGTGCATCCACATATGTTGCGTCATTCTTGTGGCTATTTTATGGACAGTTTACCGATAAAAAGCTGACTGTCAAACTGAAATCGCGCAGGACCGAACTCAACCTGTTAAATAACTCCAGCAGTTTATTGCTTAGGTTAGGGCGATTGCTCTATTTCGCTCGAAATTATGCCCTCCCCAGAACCAAGCGTGGTAGTGTTGAACCTTGCCTGTCCGCTGCCAATTAGTCAATGATGAAGTGCTTGTTTCAGCGGGACTACCAGGAGATCCACCTCTCCTATCTCCCCAAGGGCTACTAGGATTATTTCTCCGCTCTATCACGCCCACATCTGGTTCCAAATCTTCAAATTCCCAGAACTAGAATCGCTTACTTCCGCAGGGTGACGACGAGTAGTCATAGTTTGTATCTTCAGCGATCGCTCTTTTTGGAGAGGGGCGATCGCCGGAGGGTCGAATTACTGTATTGGCCTAGTTTCAATGTAAAAAGGAAAAACTTTAAGCCTTAGTGAGCCTCTGTGAGTAAATGGGCCTTTTGAAAGAAGTGAATTATTCCTTTCAAAAACTTGGAACCTGCATAACCGATGCTATAGAGCCAAAACTGTTCCATGCTAAGCCTCATTGAACTTGACATAGCTGTATCAAATCACACATGGCGTTGATTATAAGTGCCAAAGTGTTCGATGGTAAGCATCTACCTTGAGCACTTGTAATGACTAAGACCTTCAATTTTTGTTCAGTTGCAGTACTAAAATATGTTGCCTTAGCTACCGTTGGCGTCTTTAGTAGCGTGGGGTTAGTTTTAGCCCTATCAATTCCTTCGCTAGCCACCACTGCAAGCGACTTAGATGGTGACGGCAAATCGGATATTCTATGGCGTCATGCTGTAAGTGGTTCTGTCGGTGCTTGGCTGATGAACGGCCTCAGTCGCAGAGAGGCGCGTGAAATTGCTGTTGAGCCAGACCAGAACTGGAAAGTTGTTGGAGTTGGTGACTTAGATGGTGACGGCAAATCAGATGTTCTATGGCGTCATGCTGTAAGTGGTTCTGTTGATGGTTGGTTGATGAATGGTTTCAGCCGCAAAAGCGCAGGTACGATTCTTGTTGAGCAGGACCAGAACTGGAAAGTTGTTGGAGTTGGTGACTTAGATGGTGATGGTAAATCGGATGTTCTATGGCGTCATGCTGTAAGTGGTTCTGTCGGTGCTTGGCTGATGAACGGCCTCAGTCGCAGAGAGGCGCGTGAAATTGCTGTTGAGCCAGACCAGAACTGGAAAGTTGTTGGAGTTGGTGACTTAGATGGTGACGGCAAATCAGATGTTCTATGGCGTCATGCTGTAAGTGGTTCTGTTGATGGTTGGTTGATGAATGGTTTCAGCCGCAAAAGCGCAGGTACGATTCTTGTTGAGCAGGACCAGAACTGGAAGGTCTTACCCTCACGCAGCGATACTGGACAGATTGGTCTTCCTTTCGCCAATAACCAAACTTGGTATGTTTGTCAAGGTTATCAAGGATATATATCACATCAAAGCACGTTTGGATTAGACCTTTCAGTAGCTAAAGATTTCGGAACGAACTCTTGTTATGCTGCGGATGGAAATGTTAACAAGTCTGCTGGTCAACCGATTTTAGCACCTGCTGCTGGCACAATTTCTTACATCAATTCAGATTTAGTATGCTTACAAATTGCTCCAGATCGGAGTCTTTTAATTGGTCATATGGATCGTCGTGTTTCTAACGGAGCTGTAGTAACTCAAAACAGCTTGTTAGGAACTGTATCTCAGGCAGCAGATGCAAATGGAGGGTTTGCTCATATTCACGTTGAAGCTCGTAAACATCCCACTTGTGCTCCAGGCACTTCAGTTCCATTGACCTCTGTTAATGGATTCCAGTTTGATGGAGTTGAGAATTTACCAGATCTGACAGAGCGCAATGACTACTTTAAGAAGTCATTAACAAAACCTTACTAATTCTACTTAGCTGATAAGGTCTCAAAAAGACGAAAAATAGCAGACTATTACCCAAAGCCTCAGCGTAATAGTCTGCCAACTACAAGCTATTTTTCGCCATTCCTTAGTGAAGAATATTCCTTAAATAAGCATCAAAACTAAAATCGTTTGCTTCCGCAGAGTAATGATGAGTACGAATAAGTTAGATTCCTGGCGATCGCTGTCATTCATTCAATCAAGTCAAAAAATTCTACAAAGCCTCTATCTACCTAAAGTAGGAAAATAGTGGGCGATCGCTTGTACTATGCATTAACATAAGCGTTATGTTCATAACACCATTTCTTGAATAGCACTGGCTGTTTACTCGGAGGATAGCTTGCCACTAGAGGATGGTGCTAAAAGCTTGTAATTAGGAAGCTGTTCATGAGTAACTCCAAGTTTCAACAATTGGTAGAGATGCGAAAGCTAGATTACCAAGAAACCTACACTTATGTAGACACGATTTTTGCGATTATTACAGAATTTAATAGACGCTTCGGTGATTATCTAAATTGTCCTTCTGGGGCGATCGATATTGTTGAATTTCATTCAGATACTGGAGAGGTACAAAAAGAAGGCTACTGGCGCGATCGGATTAAAATTGATGATGATTGCTTCTTCAGATTTAGATTAATGATTTCGCTTCATGAGGTAAATGAACAGTTTGCTGGATTTAATACAAATAACTCTGGCAAACATTTCTTTGAGATAGGATTAGCACCTCCCTCAGGAATGATTTTTGGCTTGGGGATAAAGTTAAAAGATGAGCAAGAATGTACTATCAAGATTTTGAACCCCCCAAAAAACTCTCCTGAAAAGGTCTTCACCATTAACCTCCAGCAAGAAAATCTATTTCATGAAGTTTTTGAATTTCTTTACCAAGAGATGAGAAAGTCTATGGAGCATGGGCTTCAAGGTAGAATCGACAGGCTGACAAATCAGGGAAGTGAAGCTGAAAATCAGTTTGGCTTTGCTATGCCAGTTGATTAATCAAAGTATGGCAATCGGTCATTCTAATGATGGCATCATTTTGGGCTTCTACAGATATTGCTCTTCCAAGCGATAAAGTAACTCTTAGAAGTTCTTCTGAGAAAACTATAGTAACCGTCGAATCACAGCGTTTTGGCCTTAAAACACTTGAAATAGAAGGGAAACTTCTTCTATGTGAGGAAACTGCCAAGGCTGCTTATTTGGCAGCCTTGGGATTTCAAGATGATGCTTCTGTTTCTGTCATAGTCACTTCAGTAATCCAGTACAACAATGATGACGATGAAGATGATAGATTTTAGTGGCAAAGAGATTAAGAGTGATCACCTTCACTCAGAATCAGCATAGTTAATTTAGTTGTTTAGGTACTTAAAGCAATATGAGGCGTTTTTGGCCCTCCTTCTTTAGAAAGGCTCCTCAACAGCAAAGTAATCAAAAACCAGCTGTTGAAAATAGGGGACGATCAAATGATCTTTACATCACAGATTCTCCGGTTAGTCGGCCAGAACAAGACAGATTCAATCGTTGGTCATTCTCCGAAAGAGTTGCTCAAACTATTACCTCTCGCAGCGACCCGAGCAGCATTGTAATAGGAATTTACGGGCCTTGGGGCGATGGTAAGACAACAGTTCTTAATTTTATTGAGCAATATCTGCAAGGAAATTCAAATATTATTTGCGTCAAGTTTAATCCTTGGCGATTCACTGATGAAACCAGCTTGATTAAAGGATTTTTTCAAGACTTGGCAAAGGCTATTGGTAAATCTATAAGCTCTGATTCTGAAAAAATTGGTGAATGGCTTGATAAGTATTCTATAGCCCTAACATCATTTAATGTGACTTTCGCTGGTGCTGTTCAAGTTAATGCTGGTCAAGGTTTTCAAGGTCTCGGTAAAAGCCTCTCCTCTGTTGACTTACAGGATTTGAAGCAAAGAGTAGAATTGCATCTAAAAAATGAGAGAAAACGTGTCGTTATTCTCATGGATGATATCGATAGATTAGATAAAAATGAAATTCAGACTGTATTTAAATTAGTTAAGCTATCAGCAGATTTTGATTATACTGCTTATATTTTAGCTTTCGATGAAGCAATGGTTGCTGCTGCACTTAGCGAGAAGTATGGTTCTGGAGATATTAAGGCAGGAAGGAATTTTTTAGAAAAAATAATTCAAGTTCCATTGAATTTGCCAAAGGCTGATAGAGTAGCTCTGCTTGAATACTGCATTGAAGGTATTCAGGAGGTTTTAAGTGATCTAAATATTCAAATTTCTGAAGAGCAATTTCGCTACTACTTTTTGAAAAAGTTTGTTGATGGTTTAGAGATACAGCTTAAAACGCCAAGAATGGTCAAGCGTTATATAAATGCTCTTGCATTTTCATTACCTATTTTAAAGGGAGAAGTAAATTTATTGGATTTAATGCTGGTTGAAGGGATGAGGATCTTCTACCCAGCGCTATATGAGATTGTGAGAAATAATTCTGATATTTTTGCAGGATCACCATTTAGTTACTATAACAATCAAGAATTCCAACAACGTACTCTTAATCTTATTGATGTAGGAACTCAAGGGTTAAATACTGATGAAGCAATGTCTGCAAAGGACTTACTGAAGGCTTTGTTTCCTCACATGAATCGTTCTGGAGTACTTGGTAATGTGGATTATATTTCTAGCTGGAAAGAGGAATATGATAGGGAGCAACGCGTTGCCTCTATTCATTATTTCAGTAGGTTTTTTTCGTATTCAGTATCTAGCAATGACGTATCAGACCAAGAAATAGCTGCTTTTCTATCTCAAATTGAAAATAACTCTATTGAAGAAATTGTAACTAATATACGAAGAATTATTGGCGACCGTAGAGCGAATGCATTTATATTAAAAGCTCGTGATAAGTCTAAACAGCTATCTTCTCTAGCTTCTCAGAAACTTGCTTTGGCAATTTCTATGATTGGAGATGTTTTCTCGGGTGATAGAGATCTTATAATCAGTTCCTTCTCTAAAGTCGGGATGGTTGTTAATGAACTTGTTAAAAATATTGATGTGCATGAAATTCGTTTAGATGTCGCGAAGAAGATAATATCTCAAGCTAGTCCTATAGAATTTGCTTTAGAGTGTTTTTATTGGTTAACTCCTTCAAAGCAAAGTGGGGAAGAAGATAGCGCCTTTTCCGTCGAACAGCGTCACGTTTTAGCTAAATTTCTTATTCAAGAAATTATAAAGCTTTCATGTAACGCTCCTATCTATATTAAATTTCCTGAGGACGCTCGCACAATAATTTATGTTTGGGAGCACTGGGTTTCTATTGAAGAAGCTAGCCAGTATCTTATAAAGACTTTAGACCAAGACCCTCAAAATTCTGTTGAGCTTCTTAAGTGCTATGTGCCAACAAAATGGAGCTCGGCATTTTATGGGGCTCGCAAGGGTGATTTCGAACGAAGTCAATATGATGACTTGTCAAAGCTTGTAGACCCTAGCTTTATATATGAATTAATTTACAGCGTTTATGGCGCTGTTTTGGATAACCCTAAATATGATTCAAACGAATCCCAACGCTCGTTTGATGAAAAAGTTGTAAATCAATTTGCTTATATTCATCAAGCCGTCCTTAAAAGTAAGGATAGGTAGTGATAAGTTATACCTCTACTAGGGTATAGATGGTTGCTAACTCTTTGTCTGTCACATTGTGCTTCAAACGGGGATAAGCCGTATCTTGAAGGCTGGGCATCTTGTTCACTCCTCACATGCAGCAAAGAGGAGACTAGGGGTAAAGGTAGCGAAGATACCGTTGGCGAATTCATCAGAGAAAAATCTATGCAACTCGAGACTTAAGCTCCAGGAATCGAGAGGTACGAGGTTTCGCGAAGGGGATTCCTGAGAGCCAAGCATCCAGACGAATCAAATTGAGAGCAACTACGCTCAGGATGTGCTGAAGATGTGTCTTCGCTAATCCCACGTAGCGAGACTGTCGGAGACCTGAGCGCCTCACTCCCTGTGATAACGTTCCCTCAATTCCCGCTCGCTGTTACTATATTTTCAACAAAAATCCTGAATTTGAGCGGTTTACAAATCACCCTAAATTTTGCAAACGAGCAGTTGCAACTGCTCAACTTGTTTTTGAAACAAGACCTCGGTTCATTCACAAAGCACGGGCTACGAGCTTCCCAGGAAATGAGAAGAAGTCGCGATCGCCCGCCAGTCTTCCCAAACCTCAGAGCCATGACGCAGTACTCCAATGGAACCGGAGGGTAAACCTGTTACCTGGCTATCCGAAGACGTGAAGTACTCGATCAAACCCGCCGCATAGGCTTTGTGGTACCAAATATTGAACTCCGTTGTCACACTCTTGGCACTCTGAGCTGGTTTCCATCGCTCTCGGATCGCATCCACTAATAACCCGGCCGGATTCTTCACCTCGCCACTTCGCTTACGTTCCTTGACCAGCGCGATCGCATCCTGAACCGTCGTTAAAGTTGCTTCAAGCACTACTGCTGCAATTTGTGGGTTCAACGGAATCGGGGCGATCGCCGCTTCAACTTGAATTAAAATTTCGCGCTGCTCACCGCTCGCGGAAAAATGGTCTATTTCGGCATCTTGAACTAAGTTAATTGACCCTGCATTTAGATCTAAACCTTTTAGAGGCTCTATATCTAAGGTTTTTTCCTGATCCTCAAACTCTTTGTTATTTTGATTTTTATTTTTTACAGCAGCAGGGAGGGTGGAGGGTCTGTCTGTTGTCTCTAATATTTCTCTATAAGAGAGTACGGAGCTGCAAGGGTTTGAGGCCCCTATTTTGGACATTTCCATCCCAACTTGGACATTTTGATCCAGTTCTGCGACATTTTTGTCCGATTGGGGATGGTTGGCCACCAGCTTAAAAATCTTGCCTGAGTACTTCCGCACTACCTCAACTAGACCTGATTCAGCGAGCTCGAGGAGCGATCGCTGGATGTGGCGGATGGAATAGGAGCGTTTTCGACCCACTCCTGTCCACTCAGAAAACTCGTTCAACTCAAATTCTTGGGACCGTCCTGCGGGTTTGCGTCTCAGCAACCAACGGTACAGCTGACCTGCGCAGGGGGTGAGTTGTAAGGCTAGAGCATCGTGCGCGTGTGTGACCCGCGCAAAGACTTCGGACATCCGTGGTTCTCCAGTTGTAATTTGTGGTGGAGAACTGCTAGCCTTAAGTTGCGATACTGTTGGGCTAACAGTCCTCAGATTTTTGAAACCAGCATTGGGTTCCCGCCCGGTGCTGGTTTCGCTTTTAAAGGGACTCTACTACAGTCACTGCCCGCTCGTCTAGCAATATTCGCAGTGCGTCAAAAACCAGTCGAGCTAGAGCGATCGCCTAAAAGCCAAGGACTTCGCGATCACAGCACCCTAGGACAGCCAGCTGTTGCACCATTTGTTGACGAGCTTGGAGTTTAGCCGCACTGAAACCATTACGCAGCTTTTCCAGTTCAGCCATTGCATTTGCCTTCGCTATCGTTAACTGCATTAGTTTCTGCTGAAAGCTTTGGTACTCCTGGTTCGTTTGCAGCAACAGGAAACGTCTGGCTTTGCGTTGATTCTCGTTTTTCAGGTCATTTTCAAAGGCGACGGCGGCCTCAGCCTGACCTTCCTGCTCATGCATCTGGTGACGCACTTGCAGGATTTTGCCATCCAACTCATTCACTAACTGAGCAGCTTGAGCAATCTGTGGCGCGTAGTCTGACAAATTCATGGTGACTCTTTAACAGTGCAGTTGGAACAAAATTTTGCAGTCAGCCTTGATCAGCGCGGACAGGGTGGGTATTTCCCACCCCAAGTCATTGATTTATGCTGCTTCCGCAGGCTCAGTTAAGATGGACTGCTCCAGTTGATCGACAGCCCGCTCAAAAGCTCGGCGATTGAAGGCATAGTTCCGATTACCGGAAAGACAGTGCTCAAAGGCATCACTAGCTAGTTCCTCAATGCAGCTCTCTATCCACTTGGCGAAAGCTTGCGTCAAGTGGATAGAGAGCTGCATAATATTCGCCTTGTTCGCTTTCGTACCAAGCTTGAGCTTGCTGAGCTGCCTCTAGTAAGTGCACTGCTACAGAGAGGGGAATCTCAAGAGCGATCGCAGTGTGGTCCCCATGGCAGTTTCCTGGGAGAGCATAAGTTTGTTGGCTGAGCTGGGTCTGCTCATTGGGATTGGTTTCTAACTGAGCATTTGGAGTGCTGAAACTTTGAGTTAGCATGATTCTGAATTCCTCAATAACAGTTGGGGTTGGCCTCAGAACAGGCAGTTGTCCAGACTCGGCTGTTCTGAGGTGCATAATCAGCAGCGATCGTTGGTTTTCTGAGGACCGGCGATCGCTTGTTGTTTTTTGAAACTTGTACTGGTTTTTGATAGAGGTTGCTTTACTTGCTCCATCACACCTATTCTTTATTCTCGATTGACAAGTTTTAGTTGTCAATTGTTAGTTGTCAAGCGCTCAACAACGATAGGCGACTATGAAAGCAGAGCTAGTCGCATTGCCCATGAAAATTGCCATCACAATTGAATTGCCAGAGCTGGAGAAAGATCTAAAGACTTGGCGCGACGCGAAGGGTTGGTCATTGAATGACCTGTCGCGGCAGATCACTCTAGAGGGTAAGCGGATGACCAGTCAGAATATCCAACGGATTGAAACCAGTGAAACCAAGGTCGTCCCCTATGAAACCCTCAAAACCATTTGTGATGCGATGGGACTTGACTTAATGCCACAAATTGCCGAGGCCATCCAAAAGCAAATTCTTCAAAGCCGCTGATGAACAGCTCTTGCTATGTGAATTGGCGCTGAAATCTCCCTACTACAACTAGTCCCTAAAAAGCCTCAAGAGTTGGGCTCCGACCTGTCTGGGTACGGGAAGACAAATTTTGGCTAAAATTATCTATTTACTTTCATAAGCAAAGTAGCGTATAAAGTCGAGCAAAGCTTTGAATTTGATTTTAAAGCTTTTATGACGTTACTTCCGTAACAGCCATACACTTTCATGGTACCGTAGTACTATGTTTCAGCGACATAAGTATGGCTCCCAGAAGCAATCGAAAAACAGTCGGATACATTCGGGTCTCTACAGAAGAACAAAGCCATGGAAGATCCCTGCCTCATCAAACAGCTCAGCTTGAGACTTCCGGTGTAGATGAAATCTACTCCGATGTTGAATCTGGTGCGAGTTCAACACGCCCTGGTTTTGTCAAGCTGATCGAGGGAATTACGGAAGGCGAAATTGGAACGATCAAGGTTAGTAGGTGGGATAGATTAACCAGAAACAGTAATGAGTTTCCAATGCTCAAAGACATCCTGCGCGATAACAAGGTCAAGCTGATAGTTTTGGAACAAGGAGGAGAGCAAGACCTATCTACTGCGGCGGGAGAGCTTCAGGCTGACATCAACGTTCTTTTTGCCGCCTATGAAAGAGCTCTGGTTCGAGACCGAGTTCGGGGTGTAATGGCAAACCGTAGGCTTGAGAAAAATGCCTGGACAAGACCGCCTCTGCTTTATGAGATTGTTGATAAGCAATATGTTTTGAGTTGTGAACCTTGTGTTTGTTCTTTAGAGGACAGACCTAAAAACTATCTTAAATATGATGAGAATACTCCTCTGAAAAAGCTCTTGAGAGGGCAAAGTAAACGAGATATTGCAGAAGAGATTGTTAACTCATTGATAGAACTTAGAAAATACAGATCTGTTCTAAGCCGTTTACATAACAGATACACTATGTCAGGTGATAAAAATCCCTATTTGACACCAGGTATCACTATTTTTAGCTCCAGCGCAGGCTTAAAAAATTGGCTGCAAAACCCGATTCTTAGAGGTCATATTGCTTACCTTAGGAATGATTCAAGATGGACTAAAAGAGATCCAGACGAATGGGAAATCCATTTTAATACACATGTAGAGCACAGACTTTTTGATGATGAATTTTATGAGAATGAGCTCAAACCATTATTGGAAGCGAACGCTAAAAGATGTGCAAGAACAAAGGTTACCTCACATTTAACTAACTTGATTTTTTGTGCTGAGTGTCATTCCAGGTGTATTCTCAAAAGTGGCAATGCATATAAATACTATGGCTGTCGCCACTCTGGGGTTTCCTGTACTAATAGGAAATGTGTCCGAGTGGATGATATTGATGAGGCAATTATATTTAAGTTAACTGAACGAGTTAGATTCATCTCTCAAGCCATCAACCAATTTGAGAGTTTATCCAAGTCAGATACAGTAAGAAAATTAGAGGCACAAGTAGCTTGGTTAGAAAGTGCTCCAAACTTTAAGACTAGCTATCAAATTCAAAAACAACGTCGGGAATTACTAGAAAAAATTGAAAAGGAGAAATCCAATTCTAATGAGATAGCTAAACAAATGCTTTGTAATCCTCAAGCTGGCAAAATCAACTTTTGGTACTCTCTATCGGAAAACTTGCGAGAAATATTTTATGAGAAACTCTTGGACAAAGTCTTCATTGCTGATGAAGTTGTCTCCGTGTCATTGAAGGTTTAGTTCTTATTTCGAGAGTCAATTACTAATAGATTAAGAGTTCTAGAGATGTATAAGCTTACTTCAGATCTGTTTAGGGAAGCAGCAGAACGATTTGCTGTGATTGAGCCAGGATTGCTAACGCATTGGCCATCTAAATGCAAGTGTCCTGAACCTGGCATACGGTTCGAATGCCAAACTTGTCCTTACTATAAGAAGTTAGGGCAGTTAGTTCAGCAGCAAATAGATCCAGTTGGAGAGTTAGGTTTAGCAACCATTCGTCCTGTCAAACACGCAGATCCCTACACTGACCAGGTGAAGCAGCAGTGCATAGCGATGTATCAGCTAGGCTACTCTGTGAATGAAATTCAAGAACTTAACGGAATCCCTCTACGTCGCACCCTCCGAAATTGGTTGCGGACTAGTGGTCTACCAGGTCGTTCAGCTGATTTCTCAGAAAAGGAGAAGCAGATTTGCATTCAGTTATATCTTGACGGTTGGACACCCCGAGAAATTGAAGATCAGACTGACGTCTCCGCAGATACTATTACCGATTTGGTACACGCTGAGGGCATTGCTAGAGAAACTCGGTATCCGGAAGCAGTTAAACAGCAGAGTTTAGAGCTTTACAAAGAAGGGAAAACTGCTGCTCAAGTCGCTGAGATTACAGGTGTACATCCCGTAACTATCTATTCGTGGATAGCAGAAGCTGGCCTGGGGGGAAAGCAGAAGCGTTACTCAAAGGCGACGATAGACAAGTGTTTGAGGCTTTATAGAGAAGGAAAGTCACCCAAAGAAATCAGCGCTCTAACCAAAGTTAAAGCAGGAACGATTCGGTATTGGATCACAAAGGCCGGTCTGATTAAGGTTGAGGATGGCGATCAGGTTAAGGTCGTAACTCTGCTGCCTCCAGATCCCTCTCAGCCGGTCACACGCCAATCCTATGAAAGGAGGCCAGTCGGTTACTGGGAGAATTTTGACAACCTAAAGCGGGAACTTATTGCTCTTAATGAAATACGTGGGCAGATTGGTGTGATGCCAACTGCCCAAGAACTGCAACAAATGAAGCGGTGCGATCTGCAAAAGGCTGTTTCTGAATTTCATGGTGGGTATGCAGCGGTTGCCGAAAAGCTTGGTTTGATTTATGGCAAAAAAACCTATGGTTATTGGCTGGAATTCTCTAATCTTGAGCATGAATTAGTTGCTTTCATTGAGCATCATGGTACTCCTGGGGTGATGCCAACAAAGGAAGAGATTCAAGCAGTAGAACCATCTTTGTCTTGGGCGATCGGACAACACGGAGGGTTCTTGCAGGTGGCCCAACGCTTGAACCTGAAACTCTCTTACAGCAGGAAGCCTCGGGGTTACTGGAGGAATCTGGACAATATGAAGCGAGAAATTCTGGAGGTGGTTGAACAATTAGGTCAGATAGAGAAGACCATGCCAACGCATGAGGAGCTCACTCGAATCGGGCGTAAGGATTTGATCAATGCAATTGCGAGTAATGGAGGCTGGGCTTCTGTTGGGAAGCGGATTGGCCTACCCTATGTTAGAAATTACCCCAACCCTAATGACTACTGATGTTGGCTGGCGAGTGTGCCAATGGGGCGCGCTCTGGGTATCTTGAGTGAAGAGACAAAATCTCGCAACTAAATATTAGGTTATCGTTCCAAGAGCCTGCTGGTCATTTGACTGGTGGGCTCTTATGCTGTTGGCCTTCTTGTCATGACCTCGTTGCTTAGGATTACTACACTTTAAGGAGCTAGAACCATGACAAGCGATTCCCTCTTTCGAGCATCAATCAATCTCATCAAAATGAGAATTCATTTGTTGAAATTACGACTATATTTGAACGAGTATATCGAAGCAGAAAAAGCCAATGATGAGCGGCGAGAACAAGTAACGACTCCACATCCTAAAGGCTCGGTTGCAGAGAAGGATTACATTGATGGCTATCTCGATTATTTTGATGCTTGTCGAGAGCGGCAAATCCTGCATTGTCCTGGCGATCGCAGCCCTCACTATCGACAAGGGTGGGAAGCTTATGCGGCACAGCAATCCCGAGCATCTCAATTCCTATGGAGTGATACTGCGCCAAGAAGCGTGCGATCGCTTCGTATACAGTAAAGCATGAGGACAATCACATTTTTGTTTGAAGGGTAGGGCGATCGCTCCAGTCGAAAAAATCGAATAACTTTGGTGGCTCACGCAACTTTTCCGAGTCTTCGGTCATATTATCCAAAGCGGAAGTCTACCTGAAGTAAGATTACTTTCTTCAGGTAATAAGCGCAAAGCATTGATACGCCGTTGTTACATCCAAAGCCAGAGAACCAGTTAAACCCAGCTTATCGATCACTTTCACCTCAAAACGGCTAAAACCCTGATTCTGCTATTGATTGATAAGTTTTACTGAATTCGTCAGCATCGTTTGCGTTTACCACGGGCGATCGCTTCCCCACCATACGACCCAGCTCTCACACCCCACCCCGTCTCTGTTGAACTCGGGCGGGTGCGTGTCAATAAAAAAACGATCGCTCCTACTTCTACGCTAGAGGGGCGATCGCTTACCTTTTGGAACTTAATTTTACTTTGCTTGGTATCACACTACACCTAACAGCCCTTGAATAAAAGCAGTATCAACCCGTCATCCTTCCTTTTCATCACTGTCGGATGTGGCTGGGGAATCCTTTTCGTGGCGTTGAACTGCTGTTTGGTAATTCTCCCAGGCGGGTTGCTGTGAACTTGGACTCTGTTCAGCTGTTACCCGCTTGAACTGTTCCCACTGCTTCCGTTTCTCAAACCACTCTTTGCAAACTTCCTCAACCAGTTCGACTTCGCTACTCGTCAGGTTCTCGTTGGGAATATTGCGAGCCAAAATTCTGGCAACCTTGAACGCTTTTTCAAAGTCTATTCCCCACTTCACCAACTCTGTGCGATAGCTTTGCTCTTGCCTCTGCGTAGCTGAGAACCGCTCTTCCACAAAGACCCATGGTAACAACTGCTTTATTTAAGTACCCTGAGATACAGAATCACCCTAGCTAAAGGTAGAGTCTGCTTATTTCTATCGCCAGATATATAATCCTTAAGGATTAGTGCTTAAATACACTAATAAATCGTAGTGTTTACAGCAGGCAGAAGAAAAATGAGCCAGCGCTCACTGCTGCTGGGTCAACGAATCCTGGTGGTGGATGACGATATTGATACGCTCTTCTTGCTGAGCGTCACCCTCGAAGAGTACGGGGCAGAGGTCACTACTGCGACTTCAGTGGCAGAGGCGATCGAGCTGTTTAAGGAGTTACACCCCACCCTGATGATTAGTGACATTGGTCTCCCCTTTGAGGATGGTTTCTCCCTCATTCGAGAACTACGAACCTTGGAAGTGAAACGAGGGTGGCAGGTGCCTGCGATCGCTTTGACAGGGTATGCGGGGAAGGAGACGCGGGAGCGAGCTTTAGAGTTGGGCTTCCAGCAGTACCTAACCAAGCCAATCTTTCCAGACGTACTCATAGAAATTATCGTTCAGCTTCTGAGGCTGCGTGAGTAGCTAGCGATCGCCCTTAGTTGTGCAACTCAGAAGTTTGGTTGATCAAGGTCAACCCTTTTTGAGTGGCTAGTTGTAGGGCAAAGCCGTAAGCTATCTGATAATCCGCTTGGCTGGAGACGAAACGCCCTGGTCTGTAATCCAACTCATTGTCGAGGTATAACACAACCGCACCTTGATCAACATAGATAGAATAAAGGACGTTTTGTGCAGTATTAGCACTCATGGAAGTAAAGGTAGTGGTAGGGAACTGCCGTATTTTGTGTGCCCAGCGATGTAGCGCAAAACTACCAGGAGACGTATTTATTTCCTGTGGTCATAGAAATAGAAGCACCTCACTATCCCTAGTCTTTAAGTACCTAAAAGTGCTCGCTGTGAAGCGTAATGCTTAGTAACCAGGTTGATCAAGGGAAATCCTTTCTGAGCAGATAATGCCAAAGCAAAGTCACAGGCCATTTGGTAGTTTGGCTGGCTGCAAACAAAGCGCCCCGATACATAATCTGCCCCCTTATCGAGATACAAGACAACGGCACCTTGAGTGACATAGACAGAGTAGAGTAACGCCTGTGGGGTGTCAGCGTTCATGGAGATAGTGTTCATGGAGGTAACAAGGCTGATGGGGAACTGCATCATTTTCCAACGCAGATGAGCTAGGCGAAAAGTACCAGCAGAAATAGCTTTGTCTTCCTCGGCGCGGCCTACGTCACGGCATCGTCCGGGATGTTGAGCGAGAAATCCAGTAGCTCCTCCCCCTCTAATAGTTCAGGCGCGTAGCGGGGTTTTTTGGTGAGGGCCGCCGCTAGGTCTACCGGGGTCGTGGCGTCTCCTATCCCGTGCCCATAGGCCCCATACTGATCCGCCAGCCACTCGCGGGCGATCGCCACCTCGACGGATTCCCCTTTGAATTCGAGCAGGGCGGGCGCTAAAACTGGGAGCCCGTCAGTACCTGGTCAAGCCTGTCTCACTGACGACGTTAATCAAGGCGATTGAGGCAGAAGTCTACACTTCATCGTTCTAAAACGGACTTAGGGACTGAGGCGATCGTCTTGGTCGATAGGACAAACTTTTGGAACATTAGCTGAACGGCAGAATGACAAATAACAGTAGAGCGATCGAAGTACTGTTCTTGCCTGACACAATTAGGGAACAAGCTCACTGCGATCGAGGCTTGGTTGATGACTGAAATGAGTGAAATACTAAACCAATACACTGAGTTGAGCCCTGAGGTGACGGGTGAAGTGAGAGTGTTCAAGGGAACTCGCGTGTCTGCGTGGTTTGTCCTGACTTTAATTGAAGCAGGATGGAGTCAAGAAGACATGGCCAAGCATTACGACAGCATTCAACCTGAGGCAATCGCGGCAGTGTTTCAGTGGTGCGAGGAACAGCAGAATTTGAGGGCGGTTCTTGATGCCTTGCGTGAGGTCCCTTAGGTCAAGCTGGCAAAGCTGTTCTAGTGCCCTGCGATCGCCGAATTTTGTTGTCATCTGCGGCTTACTTTACAAAAGTCCTTCTAGCAGTGAGGACTGACTCATAAGTATTTAACTTGTATGTGGAAATTAAAACTTTGTTATCACAGCGCTAAGTAACCATCAATAAAGTATAAGAATATACTTTATTGATTTAGTAAATAGTTAAGCGATGGCTGTATTAGCAGGTGAATGCTTACTTTCCGAGGCAGGCCATTTGTACAAAGTTATAGAATCTGCCGATGACGTCGTTTCCCTAATTAGAGTCAATAGCTTTACGGTTCTTGCATTTAAGAGTTGTTCGATTCAGACTCTGTTTCGTCCCTGTGCTTGCTCTGAAACTAGAGATTCCTGCAACGGGTGGATACCGATTTCACAGGACATGCAAACGTAACGCGAATCAAAAGCATTTTAGAAACTAAGTGCCGCGATCGCCCCCTCCAGTTGCAGCTCCGAAACCTCTAGATATTGCTGGAGTGATTGTAAGCTTCGATGTCCAGAGATTTTCTGAATGACTCGCAGTGGCACCCCAGCATTGTGCATTTGGGTCAATGCTGTTCGTCGAAAACTATGCGTACTAACTCCAACCAGCCCCAGGCGATCGCACTTCTCCCTGAGAATCTCATCCGCTGACTTGGGATTGATGTACCCGCGCCCATGCCGTCCGGGGAAGAGATACTGCTTACCCACCATTGCCCAGTAAGCTTCCAGGTATCCTTTCAAGACTGAATTCACAGGAACCTGGCGCGTCTCCTGTTGTCCCTTCGTGTGGGACTTGCGAATCATAATTTTAGTTCTAACTCCCCTGGAGTCATAAGCATCTGGGATGAGAACGGAGCAAGCCTCATTGATGCGGCACCCTGTGTAAAGGCAAGTACCAAAGAGCGCTCGATCGCGATCGCCTTCAAACGACTCAAATAATTTGGCAATCTCGTAGGGCGTCAAAATCTTGGCTTGGCCGTGGCCGTCTACCTTCATCGAGCCACCTTCATTTCTACCTGAAGTAATTATCATTTCTTCAGGTAAATGGGTCAAAGCGTTGATGCACCGTTGTTACATCTAAAGGGGAAAGAGCAGTTAACCCCAGCTTATCGATCGCTCTCTTCCCAAAATGGCTGAAACCCTCATTCTGTCGTCAATCGATAAGTTTTACTTAATTTATTAGTATGGTTCATGTTTACCACGGGCGATCGCTTGAGTTACCATTGGCTTGGTTTTAGCAGTGGACGTGCAAGAGAGCCATTAAACCATTGCTGAAAGCTTTAAGCGATCTGCTGCAAGAGCTTGCTTATTGACTGAGCGGCAAGGTTACAGTGAAGGTTGTCCCTACATTGACCTCACTGGTCAACGAGATCGTTCCACCCGCTTGCTCAACGACCTGTTTCACAATTGCCAACCCCAAACCCCAACTAGCTAATAAAGGTCAACCCTTTTTGATGGGCTAGTTGCAAGGTGTGGATATGTCCCCTCTCTCCCTCCTACAACTCACAACTGTCTCCTCCCCAGCTTTTTTAATAGAACCTTCTATATGCGGAAATCTCAGACATTTTGTGATACACAACGACAGCTTCGTCAGTTTGAATATTAGTCACCCATCACCTAGCCACCTTTGTATCCTTAGAACTCTCTCTCAGGGTAGATAGAGGTATAAATCTATGCCCTCAGAATGAGGTATATAGCAGACGCTATAATCAACTGCTTTACCTATAAAAATTTTCCCTTCGAGTCCTCATGCTTAAAAAGACAGCAGCGCTAGCACAACCAGAAGTAAGTCATCTGATTCGCAAGCTGCGGCACCTCAGTGGATTAAGCCAAGAGCAGTTTGCCATAACCCTAGGCGTTGCTTTTAGCACGATTAATCGATGGGAAAACGGTCACATGCAGCCCTCTCCTCTAGCCCTAAAGCAAGTCAAAACAATGCTCGGTGAGTTAAGCCGTTCATCTGTAGTTGAGCTTCAGGAGCAAAGCCAAACCTTACTCAATCAGTATTTTTCAGAGACGGAGTCGAGCGCTCAATGACTGACGCGAAGGCTGTGATTTCGAGTCATTCCTCTTTTATACCCAATACAGAAACCACTGGCTTGCTAGAGAGTGAAGCGCGATTTCGATTCGTGCTAGAAGCTTCACCTGATGGATTCACCATCCTCCGTACTGTCCGGGATCAAGCAGGGGCGATCGCTGACTTCAGCATTGAATACGTCAATCCAGTTGTCGCCAGAGGTGTGAACCGTAGGCCCGAGGAAATTGTAGGTCAGCAGCTACTACAGCTGTTTCCCGAATGTAAAAACAGTGGTATTTTCGATCGCTACGTGACAGTCGCCGAAACTGGCATTTCTGAGACATTTGAGACGTTTTACAACAGTCAAGCACTAACCGGTTGGTTTCGTAACGTCGTTGTCAAGCTCAACGATGGGATTGCGGTTTCCTTTAGCAACATTACTGATCGCAAACAAGCAGAACTAGCACTTCAACAGCAAGAGCAGCACTTCAAAGTTGCTTTACAAACCGCCAAGCTGGGTTCTTGGGAGCATGACCTGATTACAGGAGTTTTAACTTGTTCGGCTCAATGTAAGGCGAACTTTGGCTTACCAGCCGATGCCGAGTTTACTCACGAAACCTTGTTTGCGGTGCTGCATCCCGATGACGTACCCCTGGTTCAGGCAGCAATTGAGCGTTCCATTCAATCAGGAACAGACTATGAGGTAGAGGAGCGTTGCTACCATCCTGATGGGAGTCTGCACTGGTTGATTGTCCGAGGTCAGATTATCTATGAGGCTAATGGCACGCCGATTCGCATGGTGGGGGTCACGCTCGATATCACAGAACGCAAGCAATTTGAGGAGTCGCTCCGAGCCGCCAACCAACATACTTCCAACATTCTGGAAAGCATCACAGATGCTTTCATCGCCTTTGACCGCGACTGGCGCTATATCTACGTCAACCAAGAAGCGGCTCGGATGTTAGGGCGATCGCCTGGGGACCTGTTGGGACAACGCTGGCAGGATGTTTTTCCTGAGGTGGCTCGGCAAAATACGGTGACAGGCCGAGCCCTCCACCAAGCGATGACGGAACAAGTGAGCGCTCGCTTGGAAGTCTTTTCTCTGGCAGCTCAGCGTTGGATAGAGATGTCCATTTTTCCTTCACCCAATGGAGTAGCTGCATGGTTTCGCGACATTAGTGACCGCAAACGAGCCGAGCACCGTCGAGATGCTCAATACGCGATCGCCCGTATCCTCGCAGAGGCTACGACCATTGCTGAAGCGGCCCCTGCAATTTTGCAAGCGCTCTGTGAGAATTTAGGCTGGCAAGTGGGTGTGCTTTGGAGTGTCATCCCAGAGCCACCCGTGCTCCATTGCATTGACTGCTGGCAAGCGCCAGATGCAGAGCTGCATAAATTCATTCAGACCAGTCAGCAAATGACCTTTGTCTCAGGTGTTGGGATTCCGGGTCGAGTCTGGGCCAACCGTCAACCCCTTTGGATCACCGAAATCAGTCAAGACAGCAACTTCCTCAGAGCGACGCTTTCTTCCCAGACTGGGCTAAAGTCTGCTTTTGGCTTTCCCATTCAGTTGGGTCACGAGATTCTAGGGATCATTGAGTGCTTTAGCGATCGCGTCCAAGAGCCGGACCCAGACCTATTGCAGATGATGGCCGCGATTGGTAGCCAAATAGGTCAATTTATGGAGCGGAAGCGGACAGAAATAGCTTTACGCGAGAGCCAAGATCTGTTCCAAAGCTTCATGAACCACAGCCCAATGGCAGCATTTATTAA
>NZ_JACJOD010000027.1 GCF_014695385.1 Trichocoleus sp. FACHB-46
TTGGCTGGCAGAATGTCGTGATACATCATGATGGGCACTCTTGCCTGCAAAGCATTGGGATGCAGTTTGGGGAAGGGTGCAACAGATGCGGCTGGAACGTTTGCAGGACAGGTGTTCAAGATGCGTGGCAGTTGTGCCATCCCATCAGAGCGAGCGGCAGATTGTGCAATACCTGAGGCCGCTGCAATCAAAAGAATCGGGCTCAAGCACAGGGTAAGAAAGCGGTTCATCATCCAGACGTTTTAAGCTCATTCATTAGAGTTACAAGCTAACAGCGAGATTAACCGCGAAAACATTTATGACAAAAAATTCAATGGAGATGAGGGCGATCGCGGCATTGCGCAGAGAACGAACTTGAGCATTATGCACCAGTTGCGCATAATGACTCGCAGCGCGAACAATACTCACAACTGTGTTATACGCAAGTCCTGTCGTGCGACCAATGCCTCTCAGACTACTGCCTTTGCTATGCGCCTGTAGCACTTGCCGAATTTGCTCCGCGCTCACTTGGCGATGGTAGTACAAGGTGTCAAAGCGTTTGTTGAACGTTTGCTTACACTGGGGACAGAAATATCGCTGACTAGCGTTTGGGGCTTTACTGTGTTTATGCGTGCGGAGATGACCACAGAGTCGGCATTTCATAGATTGTGCTTGAAAGTAGATGCCTCTCTACTTTACCAAACCCACCATAGCTTGATGCACCATCAGCCACGGACTATGGCCTAATCTGCGTTCAACACTTTACGAAACACGATCTTGTCATCACCCGCCGTGTAGAAATCTCGGATGCGCGCCTCCTTCTCGTAGCCGCACTTCTCGTAGAACGTCCGAGTGCGCTCGTAGTTCGGCAGCCCCGATGTCTCGACTAGTAACAGCCGCTGGCCGCTCATCCGCAGGGCATTTTCCACATGCTGCATCAGCATCGTCCCGTGCCCCCGTCCCTGGCAATCGGGCCGTACCGCAATCATGTACAAATACCACGTTCGATCTGCCATCAAATCTGGTGCATAGTAGGCGGCTCCACACAGCTCCCCCGCCTCCTCGTCGCTGACCCACACATGGCCCTTGTCGAGATTACCGCCAAAATAGTCTGCCAGCACTTTGCCCAGCGCTTCGGTTTCGTTCGCGGGGAACATCCCAGCTGCCACAGCTAGCGCAATTATTGCTGATGCATCGTCAGGTGTCGTGGGTTGGATCATGGAAGTTCCAGGGGTATCTGCTCCCAAAGTTGATGCGTCTCTTCTCGCGGCATAATGCCTCTGTTCACCTGCTTGTTAACTCTACTCGATGTCCATCAGGGTCTGCCACAACTGCACGTCGTCCCCAAGCTGAATCCGCAGGGGGTGAAACAATTGAAGCCCCATGCTGTTTGAGTTTGCAAACAACATCATCTACAGAAGACACTTGAAATCCTAGCCGAGTTGCTTTTGTTGGCACTGTTCCAGGAGTACACGGATAAATCTCAAACGTAATAGAACCTAGCTCACTAGCAAAATGCTCTAAACCATTACCATGCTGATGTTTGATGAAAGACAAACCTAATCGTTGGTAGAACACAGCGGCTTGTTCAACGTTACTTGAGCGAATGACAACAAGATTAAGTTGAACTTCACTCATTGCTGCTACTAATTTCTGAACATGATTCATCCTGGTGCAGAACTCGGACCATTTCTGCACCAGGATGTTTGAACAAGACATCAAACTCACTGTTGGGCATTCTCAAAGTTTCAGGAACGAGATGAGGTTAGATGGGGTGCGTGACTACTAGCCCCTGCCCAGGAAAGAGAATAACGGTAATTTCACCCCCACGCAGGCATCCTAAAACTCGTGCTGGAACACGCGCATAAAAGGATGAATTATCTTCTATATGGTGCATCGGTGCATTCTAAAGTGCAATAGCTGAAAACTAGCAATACCCCTTTGACAAAAAACATCCGTTGAGCTGAGTCTTGGTAGGACAAGGCGCGAGGAAGGTACCACCGGGCGTTGAAATGAGATCCGCCAGAAAGGGCCACCACTCGAACAGGGATTGAGTAGGCATCAGAGAGTATAAAGACAATGACCCAAAAAACGATTGCTCCTCTACATACCCAGAGGAGCGATCGTTTTTTGGCAACTGAATCAAGCTAAAGGGTTAAGGCAGCGTGTAAAATTAACTAGAGCAATTTTTCTGGAAGAGCTTTTTATAGGATAGTCATCCTAGTCTTTCCTCTAAACAATTTATTCTTACGAGAGTCCTAACTGAATTTGCTAAATCTTCAAGCTTTTCAAACAGCGTCTCAATGGAGTTTTTAGTTCAAATTGCTACTTGCAGTTTGAAGCAATCTTGTAGTTCACAACAGATACCTTAAAAGACTGAATTACAACGTTAGTGCTACCCGAATTGGCATCGTAATGACAAACTCGGTGCCTTGCCCGAGTTCAGAGATACACTCCAGTTGACCCCCATGTTTTTCAACCACAATTTGATAGCTAATGGGTAACCCCAAACCCGTCCCTTTACCAATGGGCTTGGTCGTAAAGAAAGGCTCAAACAGCTTGGTCTTGAATTCCTCCTTGATCCCCACTCCGTTGTCCGCAATCCGGATACAGACGTGATGTTGATCTAACATTTCTGTGCGAATCCAAATGGTAGCCCTGTCGAGGGCTTGGCTATTACCTCTGGGCAACCAACAACTCAGCATCGATTCCTCCAAGGCATCAATGGCGTTGGCAATTAAGTTCATGAACACCTGGTTCAATTGGCCTGGGTAACACTCAATTTCAGGCAGAACCCCATACTCCTTGATCAGCTGAATCCCTCCATGTTCTGGCTTTGCTTTCAGGCGATGTTGCAGAATCAGGAGCGTACTCTCAATCCCTGCGTGAATATCTACAACTTTGAGTTCAGCCTCGTCCAAGCGAGAAAAGTTCCGTAAGCCTTGCACAATCTCCAGAATTCTGCCCGTTCCTAGTTTCATCGAGGATAAGGTTTTCGGCAGGTCAGACAAAAGAAAATCGAGGTCAATGCTTTCTGCTTCTGCTTGCACTGCTGAGACAGGATGGGGATAGTGTTGCTGATACACCTGAAGCAAACTCAGGACATCTTGGATGTATCGATCGAGATGAGTGACATTGCCATGCACAAAATTAATCGGGTTATTGATTTCGTGGGCGATTCCTGCCACCAGCTGACCGAGTGCAGACATCTTTTCACTTTGCACCAACAGCATCTGCGATTGTTGCAATTGGGTTAGAGCATTGGATAACGCAGCGGTTCTCTGCGCCACTCGCTTCTCCAAGTCTCGGTTGAGGTGATAGAGCTTGAGGTGGATGTTGACTCGGGCCAGCACTTCCTCCTGTTGAAAAGGTTTAGTAATGTAATCGACGGCTCCGAGGGTTAAGCCCTTGACCTTGTCTACAGTGTCAGCTAGCGCCGTCATAAAGATGACCGGAATCTCTTGCGTGGTTGGCGCAGCTTTGAGGCGACGGCAGGTTTCAAACCCATCGATGCCTGGCATCATCACATCCAGCAAGACCAGGTCTGGACAGACCGATTTCAATCTCTCCAGGGCACTTTCCCCACTCTTCGCCACTAACACTCGATACCCTGACTCTTTGAGCAACTCAAACAACACCTTGGTATTGTTCGGATTGTCATCCACAATCAGAATTAGACTCGTTTGATGAGTGCTCATAGCGGGACCTACGTAACTGGTTCAACCTGTTGCTTCACAAACTTCAAGATTGCTTCGTCATCCATTGCCTGTGCAAACTGAAGCAATTGCTGGGCGAAGGGCTGATACTGCACGTTGAGTTGCGCCAGTCGTTGAGCTTCCTGCTCGACACTGTCGATGTCACCGATGCGCGCCGCTGCATATAGCGCTTCAAGTTCCGCAACGGGAGGGGCAATGAGTTCACAAACAGCAGAATTGGTGGCTGAGGGTTGTGCCTGCTGATGATTAATCTCATAAATCCAGGTGAGACCAAGATGCTGGCGGAACTGTTCGAGCAATTCATCGGATTGCACGGGTTTCGGCAGAAAATCATTGCAGCCTGCTTGCTGACTTTGCTGGCGATCGAAGTTGAAGACACTCGCAGAAGAGGCAATAATCGCCGTGGTTTGAAACTCAGGGAGCGATCGCAGCTTTTGAGTCATCTCCAGTCCCCCTAGCACCGGCATGACCAAATCAGTGAGAACTAGGTCAGGTTGCCGCTCTAAAGCTTTGTCATAGCCCTCTTGACCATTTACCGCCTCCATGAGTTCAAATCCTAAAGGCTCTAGTAGGTTGACAATCACAGAGCGATTTTCCCACCGGTCATCAACAATCAGTACTTTACGCTTCTCACCCTCATAGCCTACGACCAAGCTCGCTGGGTTCCCATTGTTCGACTCTACCCACTCGTCCGATTCGGTGAGTTCGACATCAAACCAAAACTTGCTGCCTTGACCCGGCATACTTTCAACCTTAATTTCGCTGCCCATCATTTGCACGATTTGCAAGCTGATGGCGAGCCCCAAACCAGTGCCTTCTGCCATCCGTTCTTGGTCCCCGACTTGTTCAAACGGCATGAAGATCTTCTCAACTTGCTCTGAGGTCATGCCAACCCCTGTGTCTTCCACTTGAAAGCGAATCTTGACGGAGGATGAGTGGCGGGTATTGGCAGATGGCTGGCGATCGCTCTGAGGCGACTCTGCCACCACCCCGACCTTGAACGTCACACCCCCTTGGTCTGTGAATTTAATCGCGTTGCCCAACAGGTTAATCAAGACTTGGCGCAGTCGCTTGTCATCGGCATACACAGCCTTGGGCAAACGGTTCAGGACTTCGTAGGTAAAACGAATTTCCTTTTGCTCAGCTTTGATACGGCACATTTCCACAATGCTAGTGAGGAAGGAGTCAACGTGGAAATTCTTGGAGAAAAACTCTAGCTTGCGCGCTTCAATTTTGGAGAGGTCTAAGATGTCGTTAATCAAGGTGAGCAGATGAGAGCCACACTGGTGAATGATACTGACCCCATCCTTTTGCTTCGGATTAGCCGCTTTATCGCGCAGTAGAATCTGCGCGTAGCCTAAAATTCCGTTGAGTGGGGTACGGAGTTCGTGGCTCATGTTGGCGAGGAATTCACTCTTCGCTTTGTTGGCGCTATCGGCCAGTTCTTTGGCTTGTTGGAGCTCGATCGTGCGCTCTTCAACTCGGGCTTCCAAGTCCTTATTGGTTTGTTCGAGTTGCGACTGGGTTTGTTGCAGAGCTTGTAGCGTTTGTTCTAGCTGTTGAGTTTTTTGGTTTAACGCTTCTTCTGCCAGCTTCCGAGCGGTGTTATCTCTAGTGAAGCAGCGGGTGTGAATGAACTGACCGTTCTCATCGCGATAGACGCTCGAATCAATCAGGACGTACTTAATCGATCCGTCCTTGCAGACCATTCTGGCTTCGTAGTTATGAAGGGTTTCATTGGCTGTCAAGCGACAGAGAATATCGTTAATCACATCGTCATCCGCATGGAACTGAGCGATATGTTGGCCCACATAGTCTTCGGGAGAGTAGCCTAAAGAGTGCAATTCCGATTTGTTGGCCCACAGAATCGTCCCATCCGGTCCCACCCAATGCAGACAGACTGCCCCATTTTCCACGAAATCAGTCAGCTTGTCATATTGATGGCGGAGTTGCTCTTCGGAGAGTGGTTGCATCGCTATCTCATCCCTCAACTACTAGAAGTTCACTAGAGCGGTTGGCCAATAGCCACTGAAATCCTTCTCTCCATAGGAAAGATTCCGGCCTTTTGCCTAAAAAGCATCAATTTACTCTAAAAGAGTTTCGAAGCTTTTTCAGCTTATTACCAACGACTCCAGATTAAATTAAGGTTCCCAAAAACTCTGATAGGCTAGCAGAGCGGATTTAGACGGATAGATTTGACCTAAATTAGTAACAAACAGTACAAATGTACCGCTCGAATCATTCAGGAAATATCTGGGATCGTAGCTTGCAGGCGCTTCAATAGTATTCAGAGTAGCGGAGCAGGTTGTAAATAATATCCGTATCGATCGCCCCTCTCTTAGGCTAATCAAAACCTGACTCTCACATTACATCCACCTCATAAGGATGGCCTTGTCTACCAAAGAGCTGGTTAATGGAGCGATCGCCCTCTCTTAGGCTGCCGTTCATCAGATCCTAGAAGTTTGTCCTAGGAACTAAACTCAGGTGATCGCCCCTCTGAGTGTCTAGCCCTGCTGCCGCCTTCGCTTGCTTCAGGGCGCTGCAACCTTGAGAGTTTGTCCGATCGGGCAATGACGCTGGTTGTCCACTAGGACCAGATCGGACCAATTCTCTAGATGGGCTGAGGGCATGAGAGAGCGTGCTCAAACCACTGCGATCGCCCCTTGAACTTCCTCAAAAACCTCAAGAAACTCACCAATCTAGAAACTCTAATAAAAAGTTGAGGCAGGACTAGCGGCAATGTGCATCGCCCTTTCCCACGATCCCACGTTGGCACAAAACATCACCCATTGACACCCAATGTCACGCCCTGACACAGCTTGTCACGCTGAAAGAGGAACCAAGAGCCACAATCCATCACATCGGGCACCCTTTGGCACCTTCTGTCACCTCCTGACACAATTTGTGGATATTGTGCCGCTGCCGCACCTCGCTCGGCGATCGCTCCCCCACACGCGACCGCAACAATCTGTTTTTGCGCCATACCTAACGCCTCTCGTCGCGTGACGGTCGCGTGACTGCAGCATCCCTGTCGCGTGGCTGTCGCGTGAGCACGACACTGAGTAGATCTACCTCATATCCATTGCGGCAACTTTCGTCGCAGCTCAACTTTGACGCACTTCTGACGCGCTCTTGACGCACTTCTAGTGCTTAGGAGCCATTAATTCGGCTCCATCGACTTCTACGATTGATTTTTGACGCACTTCTGACGCACTCCTGACGCAGTTTGTGTGAATTAAAAAACCCCCAGCAGCGAGGTTGGGAGTGTTGCGGGTAGTACGAAAGTACAAATGGAATCCTTCACAAGTTTATTCTAGGACTGCTGGCTGCTTAGTTCAGCCCTGTCGCGATCGCGACTCCTGCACATCAATCCAATCTTTTGGGTCCCAATCCACTCGCCGTCTCTGTTTTTTTGCCGCTGACCCACAAACGACCAGAATTTGTGACCGCTCCACTAACATCTCTTCCCCTTGGAAGAGACATATGAGTGGCAAAGTACTATAGCGTCTGCTGACCGACAAAGCCACTGGCACCGTAGAGGACAACATCATAGGGCCGTTCAGAAGAATTGTGAAAATCAGTTTCTTCTGTTCGATCGCTCCACCCAGGCGATCGAACAGCTTTCCGGGAGCGGTGGGGTGAACTGAAACCGTGAAAATCACCGCTCCAGTTCACCCGCGACAGATTGCCAATCTGGAACTAATTTTAACGGCTTCAGACAGGGGTCAACGCTTGCGATCCATTTTCACTCGCTGATTCGGGTCTTGCTTGTGAACCCAGGCAAGGAATTTTTGTAGCGGTGGGTCTTGCTTCAGCTTCTCCAGCGTATTCAGGTGGAGTGCCAGATGGGAGTTGTCGTAGAGCGTATGGATTTGACGGTGACAAGCGGAGCAGATTTGAATGGTGGGGCTGGGGTCGAGACCCTGGCGTTTCGTCTTTTGACGAGGAATCAGGTGGTGTGCGGTAAGGGCAGACATCTCTCGCTGGCAAAGTTCGCAGGGCTGAGGCATCGCTTAGAAATCAGTGCAGGGTGGGGAACGGTGACCCATCAATTTGATCCTAGCGATCGCCCTCCCGCTCCGACATTAAAACTCCGTTCGGGTCACCCGCATTAGGTAAATTTCTACAAGGATTGCAGGTTAAGAGCAAATCTGGGTGGTAAGGCGAGCTCATTCAACTTGATGGCGATCGCGTGCACTGTGCTGATTTATTGGGGAACGTGCGATCGCTCCCGAGAAACCTGAACTATAATCACACCGAGCCCTCTAGAGATTTCTAGTAATTTCTATGAACAAAGGTGAACTCGTAGATGCCGTGGCAGAAAAAGCCAACGTGACCAAGAAGCAAGCTGAAGCCGCGCTCACGGCTGTGTTTGACGTGATTCAAGCCACTGTGGCGGCGGGTGACAAAGTCACGTTAGTTGGATTCGGGAGCTTTGAAGCCAGAGAGCGCCAAGCTCGCGAAGGTCGCAATCCCAAAACGGGAGAAGCGATGACTATCCCAGCCACAAAGGTTCCCGCCTTCTCGGCGGGAAAACTCTTTAAGGACAAAGTGGCCAGTTAAGCCACCGCCTTTCAACCGCCGCTGCCTCCCCAAGTGGGAGGTTTTTTCTAGGGCGCGATCGCACCTTCCACGCCTCTGGCAATCTCTGGGACATCCCCTCAAGCTTTTGCCTGAGAGCCTTTCATCTGTATTGCATCGCTGCAATATCCCATCCGCTAGCGCCTAGGTCACAAGAACTAAAGCACGATTTTTGAGCGTTGCACAATAGAGAGATGAATTGAGATTGTATTCGCTGCAATGCCCAGAATGACAGTCCACTCACATCCGTAAAAATGGTCAGAAAAGAGGCAAACAGAATTCCATCTGTGTCCCTGTATCGCAATGGCATGGGCTTTAGAGGCATCGAGCGCGTCAAGGGGCGCACCCCACCACAGTCATTGCATTGGGTCAAGCCAGTGGCTCAGCAGCTCCCCGGTGCCTATGACCCTGACACCCGATGGAAGCGCTGCATCATTGGCTAAGGGAAGAACGGACACAGTCAGCGTTGTTCCAAGAAATTAGAAAAGCAGAGTGACAATTCATCCCATTACAGTTGGACATCGGGAGATAGGCATTAATGGAGCCAGAGAAGTTGCAAAAGCTAGAGTCTCAACAGTCGGAAAGGACCGATGACGAGGCTGACACTTGGTGGAGTCAGGGCAATGAATTGTTCAACTCAGGCTGCTATGAAAACGCGCTCAACAGCTATAACAAAGCCATAGAAATCAAACCCGACTTCCACAAAGCTTGGACTAACCGGGCTACTGTGCTGTTTAGATTGGAACGCTGGGAAGAAGCACTCGCGAGCTACGACAAAGCGATCGCCCTCCAACCTGAGGATCATTTGGCTTGGGTCAACCGAGGCAAGGCGCTGTTGAAGTTGGAACGCTGGGAAGAAGCGCTCGCAAGCTACAACAAAGTTCTGGAGATCAAACCCGACTGCGACCAAGCTTGGTACGACTTAGGTCAAACACTGAAACAGCTGGGACGTCTGGAAGAAGCGCTCGCAAGCTACAACAAAGTTCTGGAGATCGAACCCAATGACCCCTTAGCTTGGCACAATCGGGGCTTGGTGTTGGATGACTTAAATCGTTGGGAAGAAGCGCTCACAAGCTACGACACAGCCTTGGAACTCGCACCCAACGACCCAGTCACCTGGTTCAATCGAGGTAATACCCTACTTCGATTAAAACGCTGCGAGGAGGCGCTGGCGAGCTACGACACAGCCTTGGCGTTGAAACCAGACTACTTTAAGGCTTGGTGCAATCGGGGGTCGGCACTATCTTCTTTGAAACGAGGTGAAGCAGCGCTTTTCAGCTTTAACAAAGCGCTAGAACTCGCACCCAACGACCCCTCAGCCTGGACTAGCCGGGGGATGGTATTGAATCACTTAGGTCGTTATCCAGAGGCGATCGCTTCCTATGATAAAGCCATAGCCATCCAAGCTGACTTCTACGACGCTTGGACTAACCGAGGCTTGGCGCTGAATAATTTAGGCCGCTATGAGGAAGCCTTGGCTAGCTACGAGGAAGCCCGGGTTCGCTGTGACCCAGCGATGGCGGACAGCCGCAAGGCCTGCCAAGTTTGGTGTGGCCAAGCTTTGGCGCTGTGTAATTTAGCTCACTACGATGAGGCTCTGGCTATCACTGACCAAGCGCTAGCATGTAACCCCAATGACTATGATGGTTGGCGGCTACGTGGGCATACCCTCTATTCCTTAAAGCGCTATGAGGAAGCGCTCGCTAGTTTAGACAAATCTTTGGAACTCAATCCAAACAACGAGTCAACTTGGTGTCGGCGAGGCAGTGCACTGCGTTGCGTTAATCGCGATGAAGAGGCGATCGCCAGCTTCGACAAAGCCTTAGCGCTCAATCCAGACTATGTGGAGGCTTGGTTCAATCGGGGCAATGTGTTTTTCTTTAGCGATCGCAATGAAGAAGCAGCACCGAACTACGAGCGAGCTTTAGCGATCAAACCTGACTATACTGACGCCCAAATCAATTTATCAATTGTTTTAGAGCGCTTAAACCGCTCTGAGCAAGTGCTGGAGTGGTGGGAAAAAGTTTTGGAGTCCGAACCTAATCATGAGGGTGCTTGGATACGCTTGGTTAGTAGCCTGCGGGGCTTAGACGGCAGCGAAGCCGCAAGCCTGATTCGCGACAAAATCCTCAAAATCCCTGCCACTTTACCCCAACACTGGAACAACCTGATTGAACGTTTGTTGCAGTTACGCTGCGATGAAGAAGCAGTGCTTAGCTTCGACAAACTTTTAGAACTACAACGCGATGATCCTTCCACCTGGAGTCGGCGGGGCGATACTTTATTTAACTTAGGTCGCTATGAAGAGGCAATGGCGAGCTACGGCAAAGCGTTGGAAATCGTGGGTCGCGATTTGAATGCTTGGAACTCAAAAAAGTGGCATCAACCCTTCACCCACATTCATGTCGAAGCGAGTGCCTTGCCGGAAATTGTAGAGGTCATGGCAAACGCAGCCAGGCAAATCCAAGGGGTTGAGGTACGAGAGGCACTATGTTCTCTGGTACTCCAGCAAGCGTTTTTCTCATCTCGAGAAGTTTCCTTAGCGCGTGAAGTTGCCGTCGCTGCTGAATATGCACCGAGCGACCCTCATCAACGATTACTGTTTTATGCTTTAACGGAGCAGGTGACAACGTTCGAGAAAGACGAAACTGCAAACACGCTTGAGTCAAAGGCTAGTCAGTTTGGCAACGAACCACCGACACTCGATGAATTACTACTGAATAGCATTCCTCTATCTTTTTATGGGGTGGGAGCCCAAACCTTAAAAGATCAGCAGAAAAGAGATCGGCTCTTGGCATCACTCGTTTCCAAGTCATTAGAGTTAGGACAATATGAGCAAGCTTTACAAATAGCTTTGGCCATACAAGCTCACTATCTCAGTGGAAGCAAAATGGCTGAAGTTGCAAGCTTGTACATCGAGCGAGGACAGTATATTCAAGCCCTTTTAATTGCCAAAAATATCCAGGAAGAATATTCTCAAGTCGAGGTACTAGCTGCGGTTGCGATTAAGTATGCCCAAGAGGGTGAGTTCACAAACGCTCTTCAAATCACCAACCTGCTCCGGTTTGATTCAGACTATAAAGAATCTGATGCGTTATCCATTATTTCGACCGAATTAGCTGTACAAGGGCAGTATGAGCAAGCGCTCGAAGTCGCCAAAAGAATAGAAAATGACTCGCGTCGAAATTATGCTTTAGCATCAATTGCCCGGCAGTATGCCAAAACTGGAAATTATCCTCAAGCTCTTGAGTTCGTCGAAAATCTAGAAAATGAATTTTATAAGTCTAAAGCTTTATCAGAGATTGCTCAGCAGTATCTTGAAGCAGGAGAGTATGAGCGAGCTTTAGAAGTGACCCAAAAGATGGGCGATGAATCTTATCATAGAGACGGCATAAGGCTTGTGATTGGCATTCATTATGCGGAAGTCGAACGCTACGATTTAGCGCTGGAAATTGTCACAAATGTAAGATCTGGCAAGGACAAGGTGTTAGCAGCAATTGCTGACAAGTATATAGAAGCTGGGGAATACGACAAAGCCATTCAATTGGCAAAGGATTATACAGATGTCTCCAACAAATCTTGGCTAGAATCTCTGACTCGCTATTATATTAAATCAGAGCAGTATGAAAAAGCCCTGGAAGCTGCCACCACTTTAAGGGATAGAGACCAGGCGTTGGATTTAATAATTTACCAGTATCTAAAGACTAAGCAATACGACGAAGCGAGTAAGCTCATCGAACAAAAAAACAATGAGTATTATAAGGCCGATAATCTTACTAAACTTGCCATCAAGTATGAAAAAAATGGACAGATAGATAAAGCAACTGAATTGTTAACCAAAGCTATTCAGGCTGCCAAGACTTTCCCCCCTGTGTATGAGAGACACGGCTGTATAGTCAGTTCTTCCTGTTCCTCTGTGTTGGCTGATTTGGTTAAGCATTTAGCGTGCTCTGGGTTACATGAACGAGCCCTTCAAATTGCCAAAACGATAGAAGAGCGTGAGTTTAAAGTTAGTGCGTTTGGTCAAATCGCGCGGCAGTACGTGAAAATAGGACAGCCCGAACAAGCCTTTGCGCTGGTTTCATGGGTTGAGGATACTGCCGAAAAAGAGGGCGTGTTGCATGACATCGCTCATGGCTTTTTAAGTGTGAAACAGAACGACAAAGCCCTGCAAATTGCCGAACTGATGGGAGATACTCGACAAAAATCTTACCTGTTGGGTTCAATTGCTCACCACTGGATAAAAGCCAAACAATATGAGAAAGCAATTCAAATTGCCAGCCTCCAGTTCGATGCCGAACAAAAAACTTATGTGTGGAGAACGCTTGTTGAGAGTTTAATTAAGGATGAACAAATTAACAGAGCGCTTGAGGTTATAGAGACGCTGGAACCAGGGCAGGAGAAAGCTCCGTTGTTAGCAATCATCGTTAAGCATTACACTAACGCTCAACAGGATGACTCAGCCCTGGAAATTACCAACTTGATGCCGGATGGTGAGGAGACCGCAAAGGTGTTAGTGGCGATCGCTCGCCAGTATGTCGCAGCCGGACAATCCGAGAAAGCTTTCCAGATTACCCAAAGAATCAAAGAGGATCATCTACCTGTTGAGGAAGAGACGAACTGGGACTACAAAACGAAGACTCACGAGATTGCATTCCAACCGTTGGGGTTCCTTTTAGCCTTAAGGACTTGGCAACGACGTTTTAACGTGGAGGTGGAAGAAGCACCGATAGGAATTGAGATGAAGAATTTTGATATCGAGATTGGGTAGTGCCATTTAGGAAAGGACGTAGAAAAAAGAGCAAGAGACAATAGAAATGTAGGGTAGGGCTGCTTTTCTTCTCTCATCCATGCTTAAACCTCTGCTGCAATGTACGACCTGTGGCTCCAATGACATCAATAAAAATGGCATCACTCGTCACGGCAACCAGAATTACAAATGTCGCGACTGTGGACGACAGTTTGTGGAAAATCCCAAGTGGAGACGCCTCAGCGATCACACCAAAGCCACGGTTGAGCGGATGCTACTGGAAAAGATACCCCTCGCTGGGATAGCTCGCAGCTTGCAAGTGAGCGAGAGTTGGTTGCAGCGGTATGTGAATGCTTACTATGAAAACGTTCCCCAACAGGTCCAAGTGCAACCCAAGCCACGCCAACAACTGACGGTGCAGATGGATGAACTATGGTCATTTGTGGATGATAAAGGTAATGAACAATGGGTTTGGTTAGCTTTATACCAATTCTTCAAAAGCAAACGACAGATGCTATAAAACTTGAAGTGAGTTTAATCGTAGAGTATGACTGGGGTTTACAAACTAGAGATACAAGAGAGTGAAGCAGATCTCA